>PCAT01000078.1 GCA_002730655.1 Balneola sp. | reverse complement strand
CATATCTCTAACACTACATTTAACATTTTGCTTCTTCATTCTGACGGCAGTTATGATGCTGTTGTATGTGCCAATCCTGAACAGGTTTCACAGAAGGCTAAAGAGTTGATGGAGTGTCCCAATTCGGTTGAAAAACGTCATTTTCAAGCAGCGGAAGAGCAGTACAAAAACGATGCCCAACTGAAAGGAAGAATAGAACGAATGTACGGACCGGTACGTCAAGAAAATCTCGCTGCTGTCAAACAAATAATTCTAGAAGCCAGAAAGGAAGCAGGTCGATAACGCAATATGGAAAGAAACCCTAAAACTAATATTACTATTTTTTACTCGAGAAGTTGATGTCATTGCTTGTTATAAATGTAACTACAGCGCTAGCAAACAAGTAAATCCATTTAAACTGAGGTTTCAGTTTAGAAGCAGTAGGACCACATTTCCAATAAGATAATACCGAGAACAAAAGGAGAGAACCATAACTTATTATCTCATTACCACCCATTCTTTTCTCCATACGCCATGTGTTTGTTAATGCTAATAGTAGCATATTTAATATTCCATACAATTGAATACCATAGTCAGACTTCCAGACCACAAAAGCAATTACACTTTGTAAAATTATTTCAAGTAGGACACTGGGATAAACTGTAATCGAAGGAACATTAAATTTCCTATTTATGAATGAATCAGTATACTTTAGTCCTAACGGATAGTCAGTAGGACACTCGCCACCTGAGCAACAGCCTACCACATAGCATCCGATCCGCCCGATGGCCGCACCTACGGAAATGGCAATCAAAATGGTTTTTAAGTATGAACAAGAGGATTTACCAAATGGGTCTGAGCTCAACAGAAGGAGCAAAATCGGTAACGCACTTAGAATAGATGCGTACGTATATTGATAACTGCATGTATCACACAGAAAAGATTGAAGAACTACAGAAAGAACAACCAATCCCAATAGCTGCCAGGTATAATGACCAATAAGAATAGAGGAAATAAAAATACCAACTCCAAAGCATAACCCGTACGGTGTAACAGTATAATTAGTCATTGCTACATTAATGTTCGATTATTTTTGATCCGTAGTGCTGATAGTTTTCAATTAAATTGATAATTTAAAATTATCTTTCTATTTAGCAACCTAAATGCTATTTCAACATCCTACGTGCTACACGCCTATAAGGGAAGCCTATTCCTATGTTATCGAACAAGGATTAGATGTAGAAAAAAGGAAACCACATGATCATTTCTTTAGAGTTAAAAAAAGTCCTAACAATATTCTGGAGGTAACATGTCAAATGCTGTCGGACGAGGGATGCTTAGTGGGCGAATGGGAAGGATATGAGGTCAGAGAAAGAATAAATGGTGAGCATCCCGGTGGAGTAAGCGTTGCTCAAGATCTTCCTAATCTTGTGGACCTACTAACGGCAATGGGAGGATTGGTCAATTCCTAGAAGGCAAGTTATTGAATGTTGCAACCGCAAATCACATCATCATTACTCCTATTAGTTCTTTTTTTGATGTTCCTTTTTCTTATAGTTCTTCTATGCACTCTAGGTGAGGTGAATTGCCTATCGTTTTGATATAAGTCACCACCTGGAGATATGCTTGACGAAGAAGCGGATGAACGCCCTATTAGCTTTTTGAAGTCTCGTTTCAATCTACCTCTCCGATCATACACTCTATTATGGTTTTTTTTGAACATTCTTAGTAGTTCATCTTCATCTATAGGAAGTCTATCTTCTAAGTTTCTATCTGCGTCTTCATCGCTATCGCTTGTCTTCTTATCACTTCTCCTTAGCCACGAAAATGCGAATCCGTTTGACTTCTTTTTATCTTGAGTGTGCTCTATTCCTAGCCATCTGTATGTTGCTTCAAAATCCCCAGTCTGTAACCTATCAATTAGGTTTCGATGTCTCCTCATTGTATACAATTCTCTCGGAATGCATGCATTTTTAAGGCCGGGGATCATCCATCGAATTGGATCACATACGAAATTAATAAAATTATGCAATAGCATTCGAACTCTATGAGTCTTTAACTGTTCAGCGATAAATATTTCTCTAGCGAATGTATCATCAATAAGCGAATATGCAGTGTTAATAGTAAGAAGAACAGAAGTAATCTTACGCTTTCTCTCAAACAAATCATCTATAGTGCTTTCCAACTCCTTAGGCAGCTTATTATTATTTGCCTCTTGCTGAGCATCTAGATGACGTATTTGATTCTTTGTGTTTTTCAAAGTTGTAAGAACACGCGCTCGAAAGTCATCAATCTTTTTAATTAGAAGAAAGATGTTGGTGTGATAGATGTGAGGGTATCTATATCGAATAGTTCTAGGAATAATAAACTGATTGGTTTTCTTTATATCCTCGATTCTTTTCTCGATTTCCTTTACTACTTTCCTGATTTTGGTAAGCAGTTGAAAATGGGCCTTGTTTCGTTTATCAACCATATCTGTCCAAATTACCTCTACCTTATTTGTAATCCATTGTTGCTTTTCAAATCTAGTCATACCCGTCATAACGTCAGCTTGTTTCTGATAACGATCAGTATATTCAGACAAAATCTTTTGTTGATGGCCCGCCTCTAGTATTGGATCACCGAATAGAAGCACCTGCCCGGATTCAAACTCCATTTTAGTAAGGAGTGTGTCATACTGATGGGATGATATTTTATGTGCTTCCGACTGAGCATCGAGTTTCAAATAGTTGATAATAGCCAGTGTAAATGCAATCAACGCGTTGATGCCAGCTACAATTAAAGAACCCTGAGGGACTTCTTCCGAAACTTGCGAAAATACCGAGCATAGCGCCGACAAGAAAATCGCAGGCAACATCAGATAATTTAGTTTGACTGTGGTCGAGTGTTGCGCCTCCATATAAATGTGCTTTTGGCCCTTTAAAAAGGTAGCTAGAATGTCTAACGAGGAAGATATTTTGTGTAGGGTATCAGGGTCATAGTACTTGTTGATTTGTCTTCTGACATAATTATACGAAATCTTTTTGTAGTTCAGGCCAGTAGACACATTTCTGCTTTTTCTATCGCGAAACATTAGACTTTCCTCTCTGTTTGACGATGCATGAGAATAAACATCATCTGCTGATAAGTCTTTGCTATCAGAGTCGGATGGCTCGGACCGTGAACTACCATAACTATAGTACATGTTCTCATCTTTGTTGAGAACCATTGGGCGCTGACTTACACTTATGGATAAAGGAGGCTCTGCCACAATAGAGGCATGTAACTGTCCGTCTGAGTCAGCTGAGGAGTCGGATAAATAAGAAATAGGAATCTCGAATACTTCCTCGACACCTGGCAGCTCAGCATCTCCTACATCTATACCGCTTGCATCTACCACCGATAAGGTTACTTCTTCTATATCACTAGGCATATACAAGAAGAGTAAAGTGTTCTTATGTAGCTTATTAGTTTTTAATCTTCCTTTCTAAAATTGCGTCCACTCCTTTTTCGCAATTTGTGGTGTGCAAATACAATATATTGTTAATCTGGGCACCTGTAAGGGTCTTCTCAGGAAACACCTTATCTCTAATAACGCTTCTACATTTGTCACCATAAAATGACTCCACCATATTTCGAGTATCTTCAGCTGTGGCTTTCTCGAGCACTAGGTCTAAATCTATTCTTCCGGGTCGTATCAGTGCGGGATCAAGTTTATCTCTGTGATTGGTGGTATAAATCAATCTACGCCCAGACATCTCACATAATCCATCCGTTAGGTTCAACAAGTAAGCAAGTGTAAGAGGGTCATTATTTAGATTGGGGACACTTGTGGTGTCTTTTTTCAAAGCGCTAATTATTTTTGAAGTCTGTAGATCATTACTTACATTGCAATTTGATAAGTCATCATATGATGATATGCTACTCTTGTCACTACTGCTGTCAGACAGGCAGTCTTTTTGTCGTAGCGAGCATGAAGGCTGAGCATCAATATCCTCCATTAGGTATATCCTCGATGACATAGGGACATGATGTCGATTAATTCTTTCGTTGAAAAAGATTTTACTAAGTGCTGCACAACTATTAACTCTCGATAAAGGTACTGAAATGATGTGATCTAATTGACCTTTGTAGTCATTACTATTAAACATCTTGCCTACTTTCCATTTCCTGTAGTTCACCAATGACTTGATTATGCTTGTCTTTCCGGTTCCAGGCTCGCCACTTAAAAGAACACCGAAGTGCCACGGAATGCCACGTTTGTTGTACCATTCCTCATTAGATAAAAAGAAGTCATACTTTTCTAGGAGCTCATCTTTTTGTTTGAAAAATACACTATCGAATGTCTTTTTAGTAGTTAATTCTTTTTCAGTAAAGATAGGCTGACCTTCTTCATCTAGAGAATCAAACTCAAAGTAGAATTGTTTGTCGGCGCTTTCTAGATTTCGTTTAGTAAGAAATGCCTCAGTGATTTTTGATACGAACTCGGTTATCTCTTGAACAGTTAATTTATTAGAGCTAAGAGTAATTTTCGTAATAGTCACCGACTCGCTGGATTGGGATTTATCATCCTTATCACGATTATCCTTCTCTTCCTCATACACCACAAATATGTTTTCAGACAGTTGAACCGGTCGCCTCGTGTCCAAAATAAATACTTCAGACCCAAAATGCCCGTCCTTCGCCAATGATCTCATTCTGGACTCTTTCAAACCACTTACCTTTTTGAGGTGTGGTAATTGATCTAATATATAATTTGTTACTGCTAGATACCGGTCCGAATATTGCATATCACTTCCACCATATTTTGTATTTCTAATGCGCTTACCAACTAGAACCACTTGAGCATTACTCCCAAAGACTCCAGACGCCATTGACTTAGCGTGTTCTAACAAGTAGGCTTTAAGCTCCTCTATCTTTCGTATACCGATGTTGAACCACTCATTGATTAGCACGAATATTAGCGTAGATACTAAAGCATCTAGTATTGGAGATCCTGTAGTGAAAGCCATTTTATTAACCGTAGTCTTCATACTATCTCGCAAACTATAAATCGCTGTTGAATCCATTGTGTGACTGTAGATAGGGTATAATGTAGTTCTAAGTTTATTGATGAATATAATCTGCTCATACTGTATCTATGAGCTCGGTCCTCCAGTTGAAAATGGATGGATGTCCATATAGAAAGGGTTCAAAGTTATTATACCCTCATCTTCAGCTTGAAGTTATAAAGTCTCCTCACGATTATAAAGATGGTGTAAGTCATAGAGATTGGGACTACATAGGGAGCATAGTGAAGACTATGCAAACACCATTGTGTCAGGGGGGAATCGGCAGCGCTTTTTTCACTAAAGATAAACATCGAAATGAAACCTCTCTGGTATTTATTCTCTACGGGATACCTCGAAAGGACAGAAAGAATATTTACGCCTTTGCTATCTGCAATGATTACTCCAAGGAACGACATTTTGAACAAAGAGAGAATAAGGAGAAATCGCTATATATTGAGGCAATCTGTGCCAATGCTAAGCAAATACGGGAAGACAGAAGAGTAGTTACTGAGGTGTCCATGGGGAAAATACTAATAAATAGAATTGAGCAATGGGGATTAAAACATGGTAACGATTCCGTCAAACTGTCAGCTATTCCTTATGTAACGCAGTACTATAGAAAGCTAGGATACAGACATATTAAGGCTGGCGAGAGCGAAGAAAACGAGAAAATAGAAATAGCCAATGCTGCCAAAGCACTCGCCGGGTTGCGTTTCAAAAATGACGAAATACTGCTACAAGCACATAAAGTAGAGTTGGCGCTTTCACATCGGTCTATTGGTAACGCTAAGGAAAGACTTGAGCAGCAATTAAGAAGCCTCAACAAGTATATACCTGAGTACTTATTCGTCGAGGGAGACGCATATAACGGAGGCATTAGTGTTCTACCCAGAGGATATGATTTAGAAGATCTAGATATGGCTTTTAAAGAAGATCGACAAACACTGGAGGACATCGAATCTTTAGAGCGTGTGGTTAATGAGAAAAGACTGGGAGTAGAAAGAGCGCATCAGGCAGGTACGCTGGATGACAACACTTTCCAACTAAAACGTTATTTCAGACTATTGGTAGCGAATGGTTTTGCGGTAGATTGTCCTACTTCTAAGACTGAGAGACTTATGATTGAGTTTGGACCAGACGAGGCTGAATTGGCTTGTGACAGCAATGGATATACAATGCGTAAAAGATTAAGAGCTAATAATCGGCTGATAGAATGTTCAAAACGCACGTCAAAAAAAGGAGGTCGCCGCACTCGTAAAAATAAATATCACTAGTTGTCATAGATGCCTCGCTACACTCGTAGACGTGATACCCGCCGCAGAAGAATGCCATGGGCTGGATGGGCTCGCGAAGCTCCTAAGGGACATGAGCGCACCGTTATGCTCCGTGATTGTGGACGTAAGTGCTTTTTGGGGCCTCGCAAGAGCTTCCCGATCTGCACTAAGGGAACATGCAAGGTCAACTCGAAGGGTGTTTACTCTGCATTTATCCGTGCTCGCCAGTGGGGTAAGAAGCCTTCCTCCTACAAGGGTAAGGCTCGCCCGACCATGAAGCAGTGGCGCTACAAGAAGATCGCCCGTGAGGCAAACGACATGCTGCGCCGCATGGGTGCCAAGCGTGGTGGCAGCCGGAAGGCGCACCGTGGCCACAAGACCCACCGTGCCAGAAAGTAAATAACAACCAATGACTTACAATTATCGAGTATATAATTACATTTTTGTTATCAGTAATTATGTACCATGACTACTCATACATCATCTACCATTTATTTGTATAGTTCTTCTCATTTTCCCAAAGGAGGATGGATACAAAATTGTTTTTGGTGCGGGTATCATCCAACCAGCGATGTCAAATTGTTTTCTTCCGACCATCTTAGTGTAAAGCTGAAATGTGCAGTTAAAATACATATGTGCCCTAGATGTTCCAAAGCAGTATCTGAGTCGGACTATGTGAAAGCTGTTAATAACTACATAAAGGCTCACATCTAGCTATTAATCTACAGCTCTCTTACTTGCCTGTTGAGCCCAGTCCGCCGGTTCCTCGTCTTGTATCTGTCAGTTCGTCTTCGCTGCTAACCATCTGTACAATGAAGGGAGATAGATCGGGACTACAGATTTGTACAAGTCTTTGTTTATGTTGTAAAGGAAAGCTATCACTAGAAACATTGTCAAACACGGCCATGATTTCGCCTCGGTATCCACTATCTATGATTCCAACCGAGTTGCACAGTCTCAGAGGACTTTTAGAGCCGGTTGATGACCGTGGGTATATATAGAATGGGAGGGGGTCCCCATCAGCGGTTTCCATGCTACACTTTACTCCCATGGGTAACTTATGCGATATAGCTGATGCGGGAACAGAATACCCCTGTGATGCTGGAGAAAACAAGTCAAAACCGGAGTCTGCGTATCTATCAGCGATTACCATTTTGTTATGAGAAACTACAGTTTCAGAATATAAGTCACGAAGGGTGCACTTATTGAGTCCGCTGTCTCCGAGCTGTGAATTGCAAGGCGCAATCTTGAGGATGTTATGCATAACACTAATTTACCATAACATTCTAGTTTTATATACATTTATTCAGCATTGACATGATTCGCTGGCAAATATCCTCCCTGAATAGCCTGTTGAACAGTTTGTAAACTGCCACCGCATCTATTACCGTTTGTTCTGACAGGAAATGGAGCGTTGGGGTTATTGGTTTGATCAACTGTTTCCGATAAACATTTAGCCTTCAATAAGCGGCCAGAAACATACTCTGATGAGCTAACTGGAGAAATAGTTTTAGAGAAGGGCGTAGGTGGCATCAGTCTCGATCCTGCTCTCTGAATAATTCTACACGACTTTTTTTCTTCACAAGAGTACTGACCGGAATTGGTTTTGGAGGTCACGCATCCCTCACTTGCCGTAGCCACCTTTCTGATCTGTCCACCAGCAGTGAAGTCTTTGTATTGGGCTTGCACCCAGGTGTAAGGATATACCGAGTTGAACATTACTCGAGGACAGTCAAACGATCCAGTAGCAGGGTTATACTGGCGTTTAAATCTGGTTGCCAGCATTCCTTTGGTATTCAAAGAGGCCTTTTTGATTACATTAGGATTGTTGACGCAGCATTTTGATCCTCCGAGAATACTAATGGTATATGGTTCACCTAAACCTCCATTACCAACGGGAAATGCGCCACGGAAAGGAGTCCTAACACGTGATGCACCCAGGTTTACATGCCCCACATTGGGTTGATTACGATAGCCACCTACAGTCGAAAAACCATTGGCTCCCTCTGAATGGGGTGATACTATAGTTTTGGCCTTTTTAGCGAAAGCAGCTAGAGACATATAAACTATGGTAAGAATAAAAGTCACTACACATAGCGTAATATCCTGCTCTCTGCATCATTTGCTAGGCATCTCTCTAAGCAATAGAACAACGAGGACGGATACAGATCGCTCAATTTGCAATTTATATGCTTCAACATCCAAATACCGAATCCATATAGGTAAGATTGCATTGGTAACGTACAGGGAATGCATTTTGCACTAATAACCTCCGGTGGCAAATAAGGATTTGATCTGTCTGGTATAAACTCTAATCTCCAATATTGATTGTCAATCAATAGCGTTTTGGACCCGCAAAAACGATACAAACCATCTGTACATTCAATATCGTCGTATGACTGAATTATAGGTATCTTACCAGAACTCAATATTTCGTCAAATACATGAGTCATTTGAGATACAGCATCCATTACTTTAGAATAAACCATCCTTTATTCTAAAATATGTTTTAAGGTAAAAAAGTATGTTTTTGGATTTTTAGTTTTTTGTCGTTGTATCTTACCTCAAACTGTTCTCCGTCTCGATCTCGTCCTCGTCTTCGTCCTCGTCTTCGTCCTCGTCTTCGTTCCGTTCCGTCGCTATTATCCTACATGTCCTCTAATCCGTTCTTCTCCCCGACCCATCCCCTAGCTACGTGAGTAGACGGCTTTTCCCTCGGCCGACACTTGTAGCATTTCCAAAAATAAGGGTACGAGTAAACGATTTGTATACTCTTCCCTGCCGCGATCCGTTGCCACATCGACATCATTTTGTCTGACGCTGGCCAACTAGATAGGTGAACAAATATCTGACTATACTCAGCGCCACTTCGATCGCTCCTTGGGTTAACTATAATACGATCAATACATCGTGGGAACATATGTTCTAGTACCCGGCGTACCGACGCGCTCGTGTGCTTGCCAGTTGCTCTAGGAATACATAAGCTCGGCTTTTCCGGTATGCACTCCTCTTCCTTCCCGGAAGTTGTCATATCCATTGTCAATCACTATTTTTATAAGCGATTTCACAAAAACAATGAATCAATTTTAAGTTCGGACTTACCCATTGCTGTCTCCTGTAAAGAAATATTCGCGTTGGTACACATTAACCTGTAAAAAAGATAATACAATAAACCCTCAGGTCTATTGAGCTTAGCTGTTAGGAGACACTCTATATCAGAGATTTCTCTTTAATTAGATTTGACTGACTTGTTTAATAATAAACTTAGAAACAGTGATACCTACTTAGTAGTTTAATCGAAGCAAATTTGATGTCTTATCAGCCTCCTTCTACGTCTAGTCGTAATACTTTTAAGAGGGAAACTTCTCCTAAACCAGCTGACTTACTAAGTTCTAGCTCTTTTCCATCTCTTTCTGGGAATTGTGTTAATACTGTACATACAGACAACAATAAATGGTTCAATAAAAATAAATCTACTACAACTCTCATTAAAAACAATAAGCCTGAAACACTCATGTGTAAGCCAGGATGGGCATTCATTTCTTCCTCGGGTGTTTCGAATTATTATAAATCTGAGCAGGAAATATCCATAAGGCAGTTAGAAGAAAATGTGGAGAAATGGCGATTGTCCATGTATCACGTTGAAGATATGAGGAACAAAGAAAAATTGTTGAGAGAATATGGAGATTATAGATCATTAGGTCAGGAGCTTTTCGACCTAGAAAGAGAAAGAGAATACGAAGACAGTGATGTGGAATCTGAATACAGTAGTGATAGTGATGATGGAACTAGCGATTTGAGTGACTATGACTTCTAGCGTATTATTCAGTTTATAAAAATATCACCACATAAAAGCGAGTATGAAAGATGACTTTGAGTGGTTCAGTTCATACGAGGAGAGCAGGAACGAATATTTTCCGTTTTCAATTGCTTTCCCAGCCAGTGTCAATTGCATATCCATATTTCTTGATCCGGGAAATAGTATAGTCAAAATTAGTCAAAAGAAGATATTAGTAGACGAAGAGGGAAGTATTAAGAACTGCAATGAACAGCTTCCAGAGCGAGTTAGTCTATCTGATACTGTTTACAGAAGGATGGATATATTCACGTACTTTACTAACAT
>PCAT01000077.1 GCA_002730655.1 Balneola sp. | reverse complement strand
ATAATGCGTATAAGTATAAGTTCAATAATAACAGTATAATTATGTAATTATCCAAGTGATAATTATATTTGAACCTAGATTCAATAACCCAATTTATTTATGAAAGTATTAATTACTGGTTCTACAGGGATGATTGGCGGCGCAATAACAGACCTTTGTATTGCTTCTGAAAAGATAACAAGTATAATATCTTTGACCAGAAGAGGTAGTGAAAGAAATAGCGAAAAGCTTACTGAGTTATTTATGGGCAGCAAATGGGATTATAAAGAAGTGGAAGAATATCTCAGTGATATTGATATTGTATATTATTGTCTTGGTGTATACACTGGCTCAGTTAACGAAGAAATGTTTATTAAATTGACACTAGATTTTCCGTTAGAATTAGCAGAAGTGTTGATTAGTAAATCACCAAATTGCAGATTCTGTTTGCTTAGTGGGCAAGGAGCTGATAGAACTGAAGAATCTCAGGTTTTATTTGCTAAGTACAAGGGTATGATCGAGAATAAAATTTCAGAATTAGGCTTTAAATCATTCCACAGTTTTAGACCAGCATACATTTATCCAGTTAATAAGAGAAAAGAGCCAAACATAGCTTATTCTTTTTTTAGACTGATCTATCCTATTGTGAGTAAACTATTACCTAACAAGACTGTTAAATCTACTCGTCTAGCAAATACAATATTTGAAGTAGGCATTAACGGACATGAGAAGGAAGTATTAGAAAATATTGATATCCTAAGATATTAAACGACGTCCTTTGACTTAAAATTAGTTTCAAACGTTACAGTCATGAAAAAAATTATTAAAAACAGCTGGGAATCAGTTGATGAAGAAGAGGTTAATTCCCAAATGAAGCGTAAAATTATTCATGGGGAAAAACTAATGATTGTAAAAATGAAGTTTAAAGATGGATTTATAGTTCCTATGCATTCACATATAAATGAACAAATCACTCAAGTAAATAAAGGAACAATTAGATTTTGGCTTAATAGTGAAGAATCAGATTTTATTGATGTCAATGAAGGAGATTTTATTATTATTCCGGGAGGTGTACCCCACAAGGCTTTGATGATTGGTGAAGTTGAAGAAACAGATACTTGGGCTCCACCTAGAGAAGACTGGCTAAATGGGACAGATGATTACCTAAAACAATAATCATGGATTTTGGGTTATTAAATAAGGGTGCTCTAGTGATGGCATCGAGTAAGGGATTGGGTAAAGCTGTTGCAGTAGAATTGGCTAATGAAGGCTGTAATGTGGTAATTTGTGGTAGGAATGATGATACTTTAAAAAATACATCAGATGAGATAATGTCTGAGTCCGGAAGGGAATGCTTCTATGTTCAAGGTGATATCACTTCACAAAATGATAGAAAGCGTATTTTATCTTATTCTAAATCAAAGATTAAATCTATTGATGTTTTAGTGACAAACTCAGGTGGACCGAAGCCAGGTAGTTTTGATGATCATGATAATGAAGATTGGCGCGATGCGTATAGTTTGTTGGTTGAAAGTACAGTTAGTATGATTAGAGGTGTTTTGCCAGACATGAAAGAAAAAAAATGGGGCAGAATAATTACCATAACGTCGCAGGCAGTAAAACAACCAGTTGAAGGACTAATTTTATCAAATTCAGTTCGATCTGCTATACTTGGACTAGTAAAAACTCTATCTATTGAATTGGGTAAACATAATATTACAGTTAATAATGTATTACCGGGTTACACACTAACAGATCGTTTGGAAACTCTTATCAGACAGAGAGGAACTTCCTTAGAGAATGTTTCAGTTAATGTGCCATTGAAAAGAGTTGGGCTTCCTAATGAGTTTGCAGCAGCAGTCGCTTTTTTAGCAAGTGAAAAAGCAAGCTACATTACTGGGGTATCGTTACCAGTTGATGGTGGTTGGATAAAGGGTATTTAAATTATTACATCAATATCTAAAATGATAACTAAAAATCATTTATCAGTTAACAAAATATATATTCCATAGCCTGTAACTGCGGCTCCTACATAAAGAATGCCTTTCAGAATGATTTGAATCTGAACGTAAAAAGGCATCATATTACTTATTGTTGAACTTGTTGATATTATTGAAATAAGTGCACAAATAATCCCAGTAATGATATATGTATATCCCTTATTCATTTTTTTTGGGATCTAATAATTTGATAAATACCAGCTACAAACAGAATAAAACCAGATAATGAAAGAGTAGTACTTAACATTCTTGCCGGCTCATCTACTGCTTGAATATAATCTTGTATACCAATTATGCATACTAGGACTCCAACCAAAAGAACAACTATACCTTTTACCATATTTTAAAATCAATTAATGGTTATTTTAAATGAAAATATTATTGAGAACTTCCAATAGTCATTAGTTTAATAGAATGATTCTGTTAATACAAGGATATAATTTTTCTTTATGAAGCCAAAGTCACTTTTACTCTACTTGTCTGTGCTACTTATTCTGTTTTTCTTTTCGTGTAAAGAAACGCCAACAAATGTATTAGAAAATAATAACTCAGGATTTATACCAGATGATGGTGAAGCTTTATTCATATTAGGTCAAGCTAATGAACAACATATGAGAGATTACTTGAGTGAGGTTAGGGGTACACCATTACCTGCTGGTTTCGCATTTTATACAAGCCTTAGTGGGAGTAAACCATTAGAAGATATGAGTAGATATATTACTTTTATGAGAGATTATCCTGATACAATGCTTCAATTGGCTATTTGGACTGGTGAAAGGCGATGGGGTAATCCAGGTTATTATTTGGATGAAATTATTGAAGGTAAATATGATGAAAATATAGTAACTCTAGCTGAAGCATGTAAAAGTATGGATAGACCTATATTTATAAGGTTTGGATACGAATTTGACGGGTACCATAATGCTTATCCACCAGATAAATATAAAGCAGCATATAAACATTTTGTGGATATGATGAGAAGCCAGAATGTAGATAATGTTGCGTATGTGTGGCATTCATGGGGTGTGAGTCCATACTATGGAACTGAAGATTATCCAGAATATTATCCAGAACTAACTACAGATGTGACTCATGAATTGTGGTATCCCGGAGATGATTATGTTGATTGGCTTGCAGTTTCAATTTTTGGTTCCGGATGGGGAAATTTAAATATTAATTCAACAATGGGTTATTTTGTGCAATTCGCAAATAATCATGATAAACCTATCATGATAGCTGAATCAGCAGCAATTAAAACTGGAAACAACAGAGATCCAAACTGGGTTATTCCAACTAATACATGGTTTTCCAATATTTTCACATTTATTCATCAAAACGATGCAGTAAAAGCATTTACATATATAAATGTCGATTGGGAAGCGGATAATTCAACCACCACTTGGGGAGATACGAGGATACAAAACTCAGTTCAAAGTGTTCAAGATTATTGGTCAAACAAGATTGGAACTCTTATTCATGCAGACGAGAATCTTTTCAATAAACTTGGTTATAAGTAATCTAGATTAATAATCTAACAACATTCGCAGTTAGCGCATTTGCATTCACTTTTACAATTACAACTGCTACATTCACATGTTTTCATGATTGTATATTTTATTTAAATAATTAAAGAAAATAAGCATTATAAGTTTTAAATGAAATTTAGATAAATAAACTCAGTAATTATTTGAATGATATTAGTTTAACAATAATGTCTAGTGAAGAATTTATTTTCAAGGGAATGACTTTGATATATCATCTACAGGTTTTATTGGAGTGATAATCTTATCGAATCAACAAGAAAATTTAAATTCAACGTCCATTCTTCATAACTAGGCTCAGCACTCCCGTATATTGAATTTGCCTCAATAACAGCATCTTTTATTTGATTTCTCCATTCATTTAATAATGAAACGATATGGTCATTATTGAAAAGTTCATTTTGAAAATCATTATCAAGGGTATAGAAATAATCTTTATGCCTAATGAAAGCCCCGATAATCTTATCACATGCGGCTGATTTTTGAAGGAGTCCAAAAGTTCCAAATGGAAAACCATTGCAACTATTTGTTATTTCATACCATTTGTCCTTGATCGGAGTTACAGGATTTATATTCTTATTGAGATTTTCAAAAGCATTATCAAGATCCCATGGAATGAGTTGGACTTTGTTATTTGAAGGATTTTCATACCAATAATAGTTATGACTTTCGTAAATATCTCCTCCTTGGTGGTAAAAATGCAAGAATCCATCGTCATGTGCTATCCTTCTATCAACAACCAGAGTCTTCAAAAAAATATCTTTATCTATCCAACTGTCTATGAGCTCATTTACTGCAGAATTATTTGATTCAGATAGAGCTTCAGATAGAGCTAATATCTTTGATACGTCTGATGCTTCTTCGTTTGTTTTTAGTGCATTTTTAAAATTCACTTCTTCCTGTTTTGAGCCATTTGATTTTAATGGCCAGACTTCTTTGTATAGGTTACCTCCAATATCATCAAAATGCTTATTAGTAAAAGGCCCGTCAATATTTTCAGTATTAGCATAAACTCCACTAAATATATCATTTATATATATGAGGGCATGGTTAGATCGAGGTGCAACAACTCCAAAATTTCTGTACATATAATAACCCAATCTTTCTCTCATTTTTGAAGGATCAAGGTTTTGTGAATGTAACTGAAGTTTTTTTAATCCATAAAATTGTTTTTCCTCATTGAAATTGAATTTGATTTTCATTGACAACTTTGGACATGTTTTATACCCGCTTGGATTTGTCCAATCATTATTTGATAAACAACCTACCCATGCGCCAATTGATCCCTTGTATCTAATGCCCACATCTTTAACAACTTTGTCTTCAAATACAAGATGAGCATTGACATATTTCTCTAGCGCTGGGTCACTATTTATTTCTTCAAGATCATCTAGATCAATAAAAATTTCAAACTTATGAAGTTTATCCTGATCATAAATATAATCTGATGAGTGAGAGTCGAGGTATTCATATTCATCTATCGATGCTATCCTTTCATCAGAATTTTGTCTCTCATTTTGACCTTGAAATAGGTCACATGAAAACAAAGTAAAACTGAATATTAAAAAAGATTGAAGAATTATACGCATGAGATAACATTATCTAGCACTATATCTATCAATGTAAGAAATTAGAATAATTTACGTATCTAGCTACTATCACCTATTTATTATAGTGTTAGAGATAATACAATCCTATCAAAGCCATCATAAAATCTGTATAAATACTCCAGCAAATTTATTTGATGAACACGATTCGAGCATTAATGAGATGCGGTGTTTCTTACAAAATTGCAGCGTCGGGATTATTCTTCTACAGGTACTCCTACTGCTCCAACTCTAGGTGACCAATGTGAGTGCATTACTTTCCATCCCATACTGGTATTCACCCAAGTTTGTGATGCTCTTGTAGCATAGGGTACATTTTGATCGCCACCTTCAAAACTAATGCTTCCGTCAGTATTGAACACAATAACGGCGGTTGTTTGATCTGCGGAGAATGTTACAGCATGATTTGACATAACAAACTCATCGAAGTCCCAGCCATCGCCAGAATTTTCAATATTGTCTTGAGTCTGGATAACCAGTTCAGTGCCGTTTGAGTTGAAAACCGTTGTTTCAAAGTCTGTACTCATGAAAGCATTGGCACCTTCATAGTCATTGTTGATGTAGGCAAGTTGAAAATTTTGAGATAGTTCAATTAGGGTTTGGCTCAGCATACCTTCATCTACTAAAGCTTGTTTTGTATTAGGTACGCAACCTAGATATAAAAATGCAGATAATAGAAATAGATTTTTCATAGTTTTTTTTTGGTTACTAAAAAGGAAAAATAAATAAAAATTATCTAATGTTTGTGATATTCCTCAGGAACTGAAGCTGATTATTCATGAATTGAGCGGATTAACGTCCGTCGCAACTCGTCCGAGCGTCTATGTCTGGCGTTAAACGTATGTTAGCTATACCAATATCTGCCATAGTTTCGGATTTGACCACAAAAGCTGAGCTTATGGTCGACATGTCAATTCCTAGGTTATCAAAACAACTTAGACTAACACTGAACTCGTACCAGTCTAAATCTAGTTTTATAGGTAAAATGGCGTCACATTTTGTATCATCGTCGCATTGACTAATTTGAATGGTAGCAGCACCATTGAATGACTTGGCACTAAAGCTTAGTTCCATGGCACCATTTGATTCTCTTGCTAAGTTTGTTGGAGAAGCTGCGGATATTCGAACATAATCTCCTGTGGACTGTGTCCAATTGATACGAAGTGCATCCTCTTGGGCTAGATAATCGGTTTTACTAACGATAAGTCCTCCAACTGAGGTAGGGTAGCTCGCAATTTGTTTATCTAAATCACCCGAGTCTAACCACAAACCCCATGGAGCAACAGCCGCTCCTTTTGAAAAGAACTCACCAGTGGAAGCTACTTCAGCATTTTTTAGCCCCGAATTTACGGATAGGATTGAAAGTTCTTTTTCACTGGAGTAAGTAAGACCGTATCCTAGAGCAAATAAAGTTTTGGAGTCTTTAGATACCAATGCAGACGCAGGCCAACTAAAGGATAATGTGCCAGTAAAATCATAGGCTGGATCTGTCTGAAATAACAGATCGGCTACTCCACCACCTTCACTTCCTGGTAACCAGGCTGCAATAAAAGCATCTGAGTTATTAAGTTCTGGGTTGGTCCACATGGGGCGGCCAGACAAGAAAACCGATACTATTGGGATGTCTTGTGAGAGGTATTCTGCTAGTAAGTTGACATCAAATCCATTGGGCTCAAAATCCAGTTGTTCTCTATCTCCTTGAAATTCGGCATAGGGGTCTTCTCCATAAATGGCAATAACGGCGTCTACTGGAGAAGATACTTCGCCTGATTCGGAATAGATGACTTGGCCGCCAGCTTCAGTAACCACTTGGCGAATGCCTTCTAAAATGGACTCACCGTTGGGAAATTCGTCATTACTGTGGCCGGTTCCTTGCCATGAGAGCGTCCACCCACCGCTAGCTTTGGATATACTATTAGCCCCATCACCTACTACCAAGATTTTAGAGCCAGCATCTAAGGGTAGGGTTTGGTTATTATTTTTTAATAATACTATAGATTCTCTAACAGCTTGTCGAGCGACAGCGCGGTGTTCGTCCAAACCTAACTGTGACTCGTCACCTGCATTCATTCTTTGACTAGGTAGTCCTTTTTCAAAGATACCGGAAGCTAATTTTACACGAAGTATTCTGCGAACGGCATCGTCGAGTCTTTCCATACTAATTATACCATTTTGCGCCTGATTGAGGGTATTTTCGTATAAACCCCTCCAACTATCGGGCGCCATAAACATATCCACGCCAGCATTGAAGGATTGCGCACAGTCGGTGTTGGTACAGCCTGGGACCTGTCCATGACCGTTCCAATCGCCAACGACAAAACCATTAAATCCCATTTTTTCCTTGAGCACATCGGTCAGCAATTCCTTGTCACCGTGTAGTTTTCTGCCATTCCAGCTATTAAAAGAAGCCATTACGGTTTGCACTCCTGCAGGAATAGCGCTGTAATACCCAGATGCATGCACATTGCTGAGTTCCTGCTCGGAAATTTTCGCATCACCTTGATCGACCCCATTTTCAGTAGCTCCGTCGGCAACAAAATGCTTAGCACTCGAAATAACAGTGCCAGGGCCCATAAAATCATCCGTATCAAAACGACCCTGTAAGCCGATCACAATTCTGTCGCCATAAGAGTTAACAATAACTGGATCCTCAGAAAAACCTTCATAGCTTCGACCCCAACGAAGATCCTGTGGGACAGCAAGGGTAGGTGCAAAAGTCCAGTCATGGCCTGATACCGTCAGCTCATGAGCGGTTATACGAGCGATTTCTTGAATTAAATCAGGGTTACGAGCGGCGCCCAAGCCGATATTATGAGGAAATACAATAGCTCCTTCAAGATTTGCATGGCCATGAACTGCGTCTATACCCAATATAATAGGTATGGCAATTTCAACACCTTCGGTGTCAATTGAGGCCTCAAAGTATGCGTCCGCCATTTCAACCCAGGTCTCGGCATTAGCGTAGGGAAGAGGTCCTGGTGCGGAATTACCGCCACTTAATACGGAACCTAAACGATATTTTTTTACATCTTCGGGAGTAACCGATGAATTGTCAGCTTGAATAACTTGACCAACCTTTTGTTCTAGGGTGAGTTTGGGTAATATTTCATCGATTTGAGCTTCAATGGCTGGATCTAGGGGTAGAGGTTCTAGGGTAGCCCATGGATCCTGTGATACATTAGAGCAGCTGCTAATTAACAAGATTAAAACCGAATATATGAGAATATGATGACTTTGTGTATAGATTCGATGCATAATTGAAAAGAATTAAGTAATTAAGGACTAAAGGATAACCATTAATTATGTTATTTTCTTTAAATGAAAAAAAATGATAAATATGAGATTTTATAATAGTTATTTCATTAGTAATTGTGTTTACATAATCCTAATACTGCTTTACTCGCAACAGATAGTTGCTCAGACTATATTAGTTGATGAAAACATGTCAGATTGGAATGATATTCCTAAATATGCCCAAGAGAGCTCGGAAGATTTTGGAAATGGAGAATTAGATATTGAAAGTATAAAAATATATGATGATGATAGATTTATTTATTTCCTTCTAGAATTGAATTCAGAAATTCTACTCCAACAATTCAATGATTTGAGTCTTTTCATAGATACGGATAATAATAGTAATACAGGCGTGGCGCTTGAGGGTATCGGCTATGAATTACAATTTAGTTTTGGCGATCGAGAAGGAGTTACTTATTTAGATGGAGTGACTTCGATTAGCTCCTATGATGTAGGCTTAGTTTCTGCGCCTACAGTGACATCTGATTTCTTTGAAATAAAAATGGATAAGAACTCAGAAATCAAAGGAGAAAAGTTATTTAACTCTGATACACTTGCATTTTTTTTTCGAACTCAGGCATCTGGTGGTGATTTAGCGCCTAATAACCCTTCGAGTTTTTCATACACTTTAAAGAATGGTAAATCAGCCTTTAATTCAACTATACATTTAGATAGAGAGACTGGTTTCGATTTACGATTTTTATCCTATAATGTATACCGAGATTACTTATTTAATCTTGAGGCTAGAGATAGTTTTAGGCGCATATTTCAATTTATCGAACCAGATGTAATTGGACTTCAAGAGGTATATGATAATTCTGGTACAGATGCGGCATTCCTTATAAAAGAATTCTTAGGGGGTCAATGGTATAGTGGTGATGTTGGAAATGATAATTTATTAGTAAGTCGCTATCCTATTCTTAAGCAAAAAGCGATAAAAGGTAATGCCGCTTACTTAGTCAAAATCGATAATATATCTTTTAAAAATGTATTGGTGATTGTCGCGCATCCACCTTGTTGTTCAAACGATGAAGGTCGTCAAGATGAAATAGACGCATTTATGGCATTTTTGAGAGAATCTAAAGATGGTAGAGAATTTAATATAGCTGAAGATACCCCTATTGTTATAGTTGGTGATATGAACCTTGTAGGTCTAAATCAACAGGTAAAGACATTGCTTACTGGGGATATTATAAATGAAATTGAATATGGCCAAGATTTTTCACCTGACTGGGATGGAACAGCATTAGAAGATGTAAAGCCCTTTAATCCTGGAATGCCTACAACATTTACTTGGTATAATGAAAATTCTTCTTTTGGAGCAGGAAGATTAGATTATATAGTGTATTCGGGTTCAGTTTTAGAGTTAGGAACTAATTTTTCCTTGCATAGTAAAACATTACCGCAAGAATTTCTTGATACTACTTTTTTACAAAGAAATGATACCTATGAAGCATCTGATCATCTACCTATTGTTGCAGATTTCAGAAACAAAGAAGTAACAAATTCTGAAGTAGGTAGCAAAAAATCACAATCATTTAGATTGCTCCAGAACTATCCAAATCCATTTAACCCATCAACAAAAATCTCGTATACAGTTGATAAACCTTCACATATTGAACTT
>PCAT01000076.1 GCA_002730655.1 Balneola sp. | reverse complement strand
TGGATTCTGGTGATCTTGAAAAAGAACGCGGAATTACTATTTCGTCCAAAAATACAGCTGTGTCTTGGAAATATACCAAAATTAATATCGTAGACACGCCAGGACACGCCGATTTTGGGGGTGAGGTTGAGCGGATTTTAAAGATGGTAAATGGGGTCATTTTATTAGTAGATGCTGCAGAAGGCCCGCTTCCACAAACTAAATTTGTGCTCAGAAAATCCCTAAGCTTTGGGTATAGACCTATAGTGTTAATCAACAAGATAGACCGAAAGGATGCACGTCCAGACGATGTACTTAATGAAATTTTCGACCTTTTTGTAATGCTCGATGCTACGGATGAGCAGTTAGATTTTCCCGTACTTTACGCGGTGGCAAAAGAGGGAATTGCAGGAAGAGAACCCAATAAAATGGACGAGGATTTATCCAGTTTAATGGATACCATTATAGATCATGTTCCCCAGCCAGATCAACCCATGGATGTCCCATTCAAGATGCTTATTAGTAGCATAGATTGGAATGATTATGTGGGCCGGATTGCGGTAGGTCGTATCGAGCAAGGTGTTGTGAAAGTGAATCAGGATCTCTCGTTAGTAAAAGGTAACGGTGAAGTTAAAAGTAAAGGCCGAGTGACCAAACTATTTTCATTTAGTGGACTGAAGCGCGAGCCAGTAGAACAGGCGATAGCAGGTGATATTGTGGCAATAGCTGGATACGAAGGTGTGCATATTGGCGATACCTTAGCCGACTCATCCGATAAGGAGCCCTTATCATATGTTGACTTAGACAAGCCGACCATTGCTATGTATTTCAGGGTAAACAATTCCCCATTTGCCGGGTTAGAAGGGAGTTCTGTTACCTCGAATCAGATAAAAGACCGCTTGGAGAAGGAAGTCCGCACTAACGTGGCAATGAAAATAGAATTTACGGATAGTCCTGACGTGTTTAAGGTGTCTGGAAGGGGTGAGTTACAGATGGCTATATTGATAGAGACTATGCGACGCGAAGGGTACGAGTTCGCGGTATCTCGTCCAGAAGTACTCTTTCAAGATGTAGATGGTATTCTCCACGAACCAGTAGAAGAAGTTGTTGTTGATGTACACACCGACTACTCCAATCGGGTCATTGATAATTTGCAGAAGCGAAAGGGAATCATGCACGGAATGAGCCAAGAAGGAGAAAATAATCGAATAGAATTTAGGGTGCCATCAAGAGGGCTTATTGGATTTCGGGGTGAATTACTGACTGAAACCCGAGGAACGGGAATCATGCACCAACAGTTTGATACATACGAGCCATTTGCAGGGAAAATTCCAGGCCGAAGCCGCGGCGCACTCATTGCGCTAGAAAAAGGTGAGACGACCAATTATTCTTTAGAAGGTATTCAAGATCGAGGCACCTTTTTTGTAGAAGCTGGTAACCCAGTGTATATGGGGATGGTAGTTGGGGTAAACAACCGGGCGGATGACATGGTAGTGAATGTCGTAAAGAAAAAAAACCTGACCAACCATCGCGCTACTCAGACAGCTGACGCCGTTAAAATTTCACAGGCCAAAAAAATGAGCTTAGAAGAGTGTATTGAATTCTTAGCTTCAGATGAATGGCTAGAGGTAACTCCAGAAAGTTTACGAATTCGAAAACGCTTCTTAGATCATAACGAGCGTAAGCGTGAAGAGAAGAAGAAAAAGAGTTAGTGGATGTCGTCTTGGTCTAGTTGTTTCAAGAATTCAGCATACTTCTTTTCTAGATAATAGGCAGAGTTATAGCCTACGTTTTCAGCAATGGTACGAATGCTTATGTTATGCTGTTGTACTATATCGTGAATAAACCTTAATCTATAAAGCGTACTATTATCTTTAGATGTCGTATAAATATATCACTTACATAAAAAATTAGGGCTATACTTCAAGTAATGGTATAAGATGGGTTAAAATATTGAGACGTACCTAATTTAAGAATGTTCCTTAATATTTTTATGCTAATCCATAAAACAGTTTTTTTTCACGGTGATAGGATTCAAAAAAGTGTTTTAATTCTAGATGCTCTTGTTTTGAAAGCAAAAAATCCTGCTCCATTAATTCTCTCGCCTGTTTTTTCGCCAATTCCAAAAGGTCTTGATCCTGGATAATATCACCAAATCTAAAGTCAGGCAATCCACTTTGTTTGGTACCTAGAAAGTCACCTGGTCCCCGGAGTCTAAGATCCACTTCGGCAATTTCAAACCCATCGGTAGTTCGCTCCATAGTTTTAAGTCGAACGGCACCTGATTTACTTACTGCATGATCAGGCATTAATATACAGTAGCTCTGCCGGGTGCCGCGACCAATCCGACCTCTAAGCTGATGTAACTGAGAAAGTCCAAAACGCTCGGCATGTTCTATGATCATGACGGAAGCATTTGGTACATTTACTCCCACTTCAATGACGGTTGTTGAAACCAAAATATCAATATCACCTTTGGCAAATGACTGCATTATGGCATCCTTCTCCTCGCTTAGAATTCGTCCATGCAGTAGGGCTACCCGAACAGAGGGAAACCGCTCGCAAATCTTTTCATAACCGGCGGTGGCGTCCTTCAAATCGAGGGCTTCTGATTCTTCAATTAATGGATATATAATGTATATCTGTCCACCGTTCTTTATTTCTTGTTCAACAAAATGATAGACATCTTTTCGTTTTTTTTCGGAGCGAATGGCCGTTCGAATAGTTTTTCGCCCTTCTGGTAGTCCCTTTATTAGAGAAATGTCCAAGTCGGCATACAAAGACATAGCTAGGGAGCGAGGAATAGGTGTCGCACTCATGACCAACATGTGGGGATTATTAGCGTTGTGCATTAATGTGGCTCGTTGTTGAACCCCAAATCGATGCTGCTCATCAATCACCACCATTCCCAAGTTATGAAACCGAACCTCCTTCTGAATAACAGCATGAGTTCCAATTATAATATCACAACCACCGCCCTCAATGTCAGTGAGTACATCGCGTCGCAACCCTACTTTTTGCCCTCCTACTAAGAGTCTGATGGATAGGTCAAGCTGTGAAAAAGCTTCCTTCAAGGTGGTATAATGCTGTTCTGCAAGAATTTCTGTTGGTGCGACTAAGGCCCCTTGAAATCCATTATCGACTGCCATTAGAAGTGCACCCATGGCGACAGCGGTTTTGCCGGCGCCAACATCACCCTGAATAAGTCGATTCATCTGACGCCCCGATCTAACATCATCTTGTATATCTATGAGTGCCTTTTTTTGGCCGGATGTTAGCTTAAAAGGGAGTATATGTTCGAAGTAATGTCTTGTATTGGGGGTATTTTTGGTTAAGCTAGGCCCAGCTTTGGCTGCTAATCGTTCGCTGTGAATACGTTCCATACTGAGCTGGAACAGGAAAAACTCTTCAAATTTAAATCGCTTGAGTGCTTGCTTATGGGAGTCATGAGAACTTGGATTATGTATAGCTCTGATCGCTTCTGTTCGATTAGGGAAGCCATAAAAACTGCGTATGTATTCCGGTAAAAATTCAGGAATCAAGTGTCTGAGCGAGGGGTGATTCAATAATTGAGCTATCCATTGTTGGATATTGCTATTATACACCCGTGCTTTATGGAAGTGTTGCCCGCTTGGATAAATGGCTACAATGGTCGAAAAGTCAGCTAAATCACTTTCTTTACTTATGTCATCAGTTTCGGGATGTGCCATTGATAGATGGCGTCCAAATTGCTTGACTGTACCAAATAAAGCAATCTTTTGGCCCACGGCAAACCGTTTTTTCATGTAATACGCCCCTTTAAACCAAACGGCTTTTATTCCACCAGTTTCATCTTTAACAACTATTTCAAGGCGCTTTTTGGACTTAAACCCTTTTTCACTTATGTGAGAAATAGTCCCGGCTACTGTTACTTCTTCACCGATACCCTGGAGTTGACCAATCTTTTGAACATTAGTCCTATCCAAATAGCGCCGCGGAAAGAAAAAGAGTAAATCTTGCGCATAATGAATCCCTTCTTTGGCAAGAGCACTTAGTTTATTTGAGCTAATTCCTTTAAGTTTAGATATGTTCACGTGGTATAGTAATATATATCTGTGCTACAATTTTTTTTGAGATTAATGCATATTCTTTGAAAAATATAGCGGTATTTGAACTCATTTATCTATGATCAAAACTTTTTATTTGTTTTACCTTTGGACTTATAGCTTTTGTTGTTGTATATTTTCAAGCTCTTTATTTGAAGGATAAAGTCATTTCTGGCCTAAACCAAAATTTTGAACAGTGCCAACGATACAACAACTTATTAGAAAAGGTAGAAATACCAATAAACGCAAGACCACAGCCCCTGCAATGCAAAGCTGTCCCCAAAAGCGTGGAGTATGTACACGTGTATATACTACAACACCTAAGAAACCTAACTCTGCATTACGTAAAGTAGCTAGGGTTCGCCTTACAAATGGTATTGAAGTTACGGCTTACATTCCAGGTGAAGGACACAACCTGCAAGAGCATAGTATCGTACTAATACGTGGAGGTCGTGTGAAAGATCTTCCTGGTGTCCGTTACCACATTATTCGCGGGACTCTCGATACCGCTGGTGTAGAAGGTCGCACTCAGAGTAGAAGCCTTTACGGAACAAAAAGACCAAAAGCGAAATCTTAAGTTTAGTTTGCTATTATGCGTAGAAGAAAAGCAGAGAAAAGGGATGTACAGCCCGACCCCATATTTGACGATAAGCTAATTACACGTTTTGTAAATAATTTGATGCGTGATGGAAAAAAAAGTGTTGCTAGAAAAATTGTCTACCAAGCTTTTGAGATAATCGAAGAACGTACGGGTGAAACTGGAGTGGAAGTTTTCCGTTCTGCTCTACAGAACTCAACTCCTGTAGTAGAAGTGAAATCCCGACGAGTTGGTGGTGCAACTTACCAAGTCCCTGTAGAAGTTCGGCAAGAGCGAGGTACGGCATTAGGAATGCGTTGGCTTATCAAAGCTGCACGTTCAAGAAACGATAAATCCATGTCTCTGCGTCTGTCTAGAGAACTAATCGACGCCTCTAAAAACGAAGGTGGTGCGGTTCGTAAGAAAGACGAAACTCATCGAATGGCAGAGGCAAATAAGGCTTTTGCTCATTTCAGATTCTAATTTCGCCAAATATATTTTATTTATCACATCATGTCTGACACTACAACAATGGATTCAAAAGTACTTGACAAAATGAGTCGCACCCGTAACATCGGGATCATGGCTCATATTGATGCAGGTAAAACTACGGTAACAGAGCGTATTCTTTTTTATACAGGTAGAAGTCATCGTATTGGAGAGGTGCACGATGGTGCAGCTACTATGGATTGGATGGAGCAAGAGCAAGAGCGAGGCATTACTATTACTTCTGCGGCGACTCACTGTATTTGGAAAGACCATCGTATTAACATTATTGATACTCCTGGTCACGTCGACTTCACTGTAGAAGTAGAGCGTTCACTTCGGGTATTAGATGGTGCAGTATTTGTACTTTGCTCGGTAGGTGCTGTTCAGCCTCAGTCAGAAACAGTTTGGCGACAAGCAACTAAGTACAAAGTTCCATGTATGGCATTTGTAAACAAAATGGATCGAACAGGTGCGGATTTTTACAACGTTGTTGGTCAGTTGGATGACAAATTGAACGCCAATCCTATTCCCATTCAAATTCCTATAGGCAGAGAAGAGAATTTCAAAGGAGTGGTTGATCTCATTAATATGCAAGGTATCGTTTGGGATGAGGCCTCTCTGGGTGCTAAGTACGACGTAATCGATATTCCTGAAAACATGGTAGACACCGTGAATGATTATCGAGTGCAAATGCTTGAAGCAATAGCTGACCATGATGAGTCACTAATGGAAAAATATTTAATGGAAGAAGAAATTTCTGCTGAAGAAATTATTAATGCCATTAGAAAAGCGACCATTGCAAAAGACATCACTCCAGTAATGTGTGGTACTGCATTGAAAAACAAAGGTGTGCAAGCTATGTTAGATCGTGTTATCGATTTTATGCCAAGTCCATTAGATGTTGAAGCGGTCAATGGCATAGATCCAAATACAGATGACGAAATAACCAGAATTGCAAATCCTGATGCCCCGTTTAGTGCTCTTGCCTTTAAAATTATGACTGATCCTTATGTGGGTAAGCTAACATTTGCACGAATATACTCTGGACGATTAACCAAAGGATCTTATATACTGAATTCTACAACGGGTAGAAAAGAACGTGTAGGACGTTTGCTTGAAATGCATGCAAACGATAAAAAAGATTTGGACTTCGCTCAAGCCGGAGATATAGTTGCTGTTGTGGGAGTTAAAGAGGTCTTCACCGGTGATACATTCTGTGATTTAGACCAGCCTGTAATTTTGGAGCAAATTACATTCCCGGAGCCGGTAATTAAATTGGCGGTTGAGCCTAAAACAAAGGCAGATAGTGATAAATTATCCACAGGACTCCAGAAATTAGCAGAAGAAGATCCGACGTTTAAAGTAAGCACTGATGAAGAAACCGGTCAGACTACCATTGCTGGCATGGGTGAGCTTCATTTAGAAATAATAGTCGACCGTTTGAGACGTGAATTTAAGGTTGAAGCGAATGTTGGAGCTCCGCAGGTATCTTACCGCGAAACGATTTCGAAAAATGTTACTCATCGTGAGGTGTACAAGAAACAAACGGGTGGACGGGGTAAATTTGCAGATATTCAGTTTGAAATCGCACCTATTGAATTTTTTGATAATTACGAGGGCCGTGAAGACCGAATAAGCCGAGACGAGGGATTTATGTTCATCAACGAAATCGTTGGAGGTAATATACCACGTGAATTTATTCCTTCGGTTCAGAAAGGTTTCAAAATGGCACTAGAAAATGGTATTCAGGCTAACTATTCTGTGCAAAATGTAGGAGTTCGTTTATTTGACGGATCGTACCATGATGTGGATTCAGATCAATTGAGTTTTGAATTAGCCGCAAAAAGTGGTTTCCGTGATTCGGCTAAGAAAGCAAAACCTGCATTATTGGAGCCGGTAATGAAAGTAGAAGTTACCACACCAGAAGAGTATATGGGCGATGTAATCGGTGATCTTAATTCACGTCGTGGTATCATCCAAAGTATGAACTCAGATCCTAATGGTTCAGTTGTGAAAGCGAATGTTCCTCTTTCTGAGATGTTTGGTTATTCAACAGATCTTCGATCCCTAACTCAGGGACGTGCTGTATATTCAATGGAATTTGAGGAGTACACACAGGTACCAGACAAATTGGCTCAGGAAATTATCGAGAGTCAGTCCTAAACTATTTTAATACTTAAAAGAACAAATAAAATGGCAAAAGAGACCTTTCAGCGAACTAAACCCCACGTTAATGTGGGAACGATCGGACACGTAGATCATGGAAAGACTAC
>PCAT01000075.1 GCA_002730655.1 Balneola sp. | reverse complement strand
TCTAATAAAGAGTCAATCTTGTTCTGATAGAAGTCGGCTACCTCATCATTTCGAATAAAATCTGAGACCCGGTATTTGGACTCTTTAACCACCTTTGGGTTCGGATTTTCTAACAGCTTGCTTTTGTCAAACGTGTTATGTTTATGAGAAAACACCAATATTGTTTTGCGCGTATCAAATTGGATAAAGGGAATTGTATAACCCTTTAAGAAAGACTTTTCTTCGGCTAGTGCTGCTGTCTCATCATATCTTGATTCATCTAGTAATCTTCGTTTAAAGGCAAATGTTCCCGCCGTGGCATGATTAGGCCCATAGGGTCCAAACTGATAAATCTTATCCAGTTTTTTAAAATAAATATGCATTTCCGAAGCTCCTCCACATAAAACCTTTGGGTTTGATTGTAGTTTCCTAACTGCATGCTCCACTCGATCAGGAGGATAGAAATCATCGTCATCCATATAAACGATAATGTCACCACTTGATTTATCATGCATGAGATTCCTTTTCTTACCCAGAACCATCTTGTCATCATATGAAAAATACTTCACTTGTGGGATTCCTTCGAAAAGGTCACCAACCTTATCAGTGCCGTCATCGATCACTATCCATTCTAACTTATCCATTGGATATGTTTGACTCTTAAAACAATTGATGATTGCTGGAATAAATGGTCTTCTATTAAAAGTTGGAGTACATACTGATACCAAAGGATAACACCTCAATGTGGAAGGCTTTGCCCTTTGCTTCTTTCCCATCTAACTAACCATTCCTTAAACCCTCTAAATATTAAAGGAAGCCAAATAATACACCAGCGTAAACTATAGCGGCTGATATTCCACCCCACACTGACAAATTGTCAAAGGCACTCAGAACTACAAGCAAACCGAATATTCCTACAAAAAGATTCTTGTGTGACGCTAAAATCTCTTTATATAGCGATCCACTTTGGTAGGCTCCCCATCCGATAAAAGTAAATAGAGTCTGTAGAGACTGCATACTTCCTATCCCGCTTGCGAGCGCAGGACCCAGTCCCACTAACAGCATGGCTATACCCCATACCCAATGCCCCTGATTAAACTGTCCGATCAGATTACTAATGGTTCCAAACAAGTGAGACAATCCGATTAAAATACTTATAAACAACGGACCGAACAGAACTGAGAAGGTAGTATTAAGAGTGTTCTTCTTTCCCAGTGCGTCGTCAACGGCACTAGTAGTTTTCAAGAAACCCTGCATTCCTTTCCGACCATTCACATATGAGAATTCAATAGACTTTTGAAACCACTCTTTGAATGATCCACCAAAACCAGAACAATCTTCGTTATCAGGGCACAATGAATAAGGAGCACTATATTTGTTTGGTTTGAATAGATCCAGTGGAGAATGCTCACCACTTACCGCAGGTTTAGCGTAGGGCGGACTGTCTGGGTCAACCGGGAAGAGTGCGTCCATTTTAGGAGAGTGGCTAACTGAGGCGTAGGATGATCCAATAACTAACCAAACGAGTGCCACGATAAATGACATGAGTACTGAAATAAGAAAAGGGACCAGACCCTTTTCCTTTTTAGCAGGTTTCTTAGTAGACTTTGTAGCCATTTGATTATATAACAATTAGATAAAATCCCATTGTTATATAGTTATAAGGATGACCAATATTTATTCGATAATCGTAATCGCATCACTGTTGATAGCTGTTACATTTTACTCTGAACTCGCTAGAGAGGGAATGGTTGAAAAGAAAGACCTTTACACTGTAAATATGCTTGCTCCTAAGATAGCGCAGCATGGTAAAAAAGAACTAGCGTATCATCCCTCGAAGATGGCTCCAGGCCGTGCTTTCTTAAGTGATTGGACTATTCGCACTGCTCCATTTTCTCCCTTAGCCCAGAACCGCCCTGATTATGAAGCTGTATCGGAGCAAGACATGGGATGGGTTGCAGATCCTAAGCGTCTTACGCCAATTACTAACTGCCGTCCTTCTCTTACCGGAGTGTATGACGACTGCGGGCCATATGGATGGAATATTGATGAATATAAATATCCCATAGTGAAGGAAATACAGAACCAAAAGCTATGATCTGGCGTACATTAAACCCACGTTTCCAGAACTGAATATAACTGTATTGTATCGCTCTTCCATTACTGTCAAATCGTAATTGTAGTTGTAAATGCGCCATGTGGGCTTATTTACACCTAATATGTCACCAGTTACTGGATCGCAAATCGCGAATGTTTGGGCCTCAGGATCAAGTGGTGGAGCGAAAGTGGTGAACTCAAACTCGACGTTATTGAATTTACTCATATTCATTGCTCCAGATGGTTGCAAATCGAAAGGACTAGTATGCAAACAAAAGTTATAGCAGTATAACCCGGAAGGAGAAAACCCATCAGAGCTATTGTACTTTTCTACTAGACCAAGCACATCGCCATCCAACGGATTCTCCCGGAACTTACCGTCAAGTAATAGAGACCATTTGAGCATAATGTTTTTTTCATTGTTTATCTGGAACAATGAAGTGTTTGGGATCGATGGAGTAACCCAATTAGCCGAGGAGTCAATTATATTTGGAGGTGTCATGTATTCCCAGTTAGAATAATTACTCCACTGATTCCTAAGGTTAATATCACTACGTTGGAAGAACCACATGTAGCTTGATACCATACTCATACTATTAAGCAAAACTCGTTTGGACCCGGTTACGTTTTCATAATTATACTCATGTACCTCTTTGATTAGATACTTTTGTTCATCAGCTGCGAAAACCCTTACTTCCTCTTCAGATAAGAATCCATAAGTACACAACAAATGTGGATCGGCATTCCACCCGCTCCGTTTATCGGTATAATCACCATTCTCGGGTGGCGGCTGTAAGAATCTATACATAGCCTGTAATGTCTCATTAAAGTTAGGCTGTACATGATGAGTCTCATTGATTCCAGGTGGAATAATGGTAAACATTTCCCTTACTGGACGGATAACGATTTCTATTTGTAGTTCGTTATATTGCAAACTCACTAGCGGAAATGCCATCTGGCTAGCTAACGAAAACCAGGCATTCAAAGGAATGTATAGCTTTCTTCCACGAATAGAAGGTTCTGGCCCTTGAGTAGCCCCATTGTATTTAGCATTCGGATATGTTCCCACTCGTCCACCCGCATTAGCGGGGTCATTAAGTTCCGCGATATTGCCAATAAGTCTATTATATTGTTCTTTCTTAGTATCATCGAAGTCTCTTTGGACCAGAGCAAGCATATAATCTCCACTCATACGTTGCAATGTCTGACCACCTACTGAAATAACCACCTCCTTTATCATCTTAACACCTAGATTTTCTATCCACCGAAACTCATACGGGCTGTATGTTCCGTTCGATTCATAGATAGGACTCCATACGGTAGGCAAATTAATAGAGAAATAAGTCTCCATCAATAAGTCAGCGTATCTAGGAACCTTGAACGAGAATTTAGACTCTTCTGTTAACCGTAGAGACCGCAACCCAGAGAAGTCAATACGAAACTTCTGCAACCCAAAATTAGTATACTTAGAATAGGTGGTTTTGAAAAACGTTTTGGATGGAGTCCCATTTAATATAACATTTTGATTTCCATAAGACACTAAATTGAGAAGGCCACCTGGCATATGTTACTATATATAGATATTCTAATTTATTTTGACGTCGTTATATAAGCATGGACAGACTACGTGGATTAACATCTATCGCCAAAGGTAAATTACTCTCATTGGCTAGTAGTAAAGCCACTATGGTTAAAGTAATCGTCTACTTGATAATTGGTGTAATATTAATCGGTTTGGTGGTATACATCAACAATAAACTAAAACTAAAAGCTACAGATTGTAGTAATCTGGCTGCTCTGTATCCAAAACCACCCACTCTATCGACCGTGTCTCCTTCTTCAGATAAGCACTCCCATAGTTTGAGAGACTATTATATTAAGAGTTCATACAACTCATGTAATCCTGGTGCAGTTAAAAATGCGTATGTAGACCTATGCGCGTTGGATAATGCCATTGCTCAGGGGTGTCGATTCTTAGACTTTGCTGTGTATTCGATCGGTGGCAAAGCCTGTGTGGCTTCTTCTGCGTCAAACTCGTTTGATGTGAAGAGTACATATAATTCTATTCCTATAAATGAAGTACTAAAACGAGTACACGATCGTGCGTTTTCTGGTGCGTATTGCACAAACTCAGGAGACCCACTGATGCTCCATTTTAGAATTATGTCAGCGCACCCCCATGTTGCCGATGATATAGCATCATCTATTGCCTCTAATCTGGGTTCAAGAACCCTAGGTAAAAAGTACTCAAATCAATATGGAGGCCAGAATCTAGGTGCACTACCACTGGAAACCTTCATGGGGAAGGTAATCATTTGTGTAGATAGATCCAACGATGTTTTTAGAGGTACAAAACTGGACGAATGGATAAATATCTGTTCCGGTACACCTTTTATGAGAGGATTAAGATTTTCAGACGTAAAGTTTAGCCATGATACTAATGAATTAACGGAATTTAACAAAAAGAATATGTCAATTGTCATGCCTGACAAGACTGACCAAATTGTTAACCCTAATTCAGCCATCTGTATGCATTACGGTTGTCAACTAACCGCCATGGCAATGCAAAAAGAATCAGCTACTCTTAGCTCATATAATGAGTTATTCAATAAAGAAGGATATGCATTCATTCTTAAACCTGAAAATCTAAGATATAAGCCGGTTACTGTCAATATACCAGCTCCTCCTCCAGAGTCTTATTCTTACGCTGAAAGACAAACTAAGACTGACTATTACAGTTTTACAATTTAATCTAGCCTAGCAATTTCTTTGTTGAGACAATATATATGACAAAGAAGTCTGCGCTTACAAAAGAGGAGTTCAGAAACAAAGAACTTGATATTCTTAGAGAAGCGGTGGATAAGGTAGAAAAAGCCCAGGCTTTAGAAAATACATCCGCTCCACACGTCAAGAAGATCATTGCGGTCGTAGAGGCATTTTTGAAAAAGAAACAATTAATTTGCTATGGGGGTACTGCCATAAACAATATTTTACCTAAGTCTGATCAGTTCTATGATAAGCAGTTAGACATTCCGGACTATGACTTCTTTTCTCCCAATGCCATGGAGGATGCAATTGAACTAGCCGATATATATGGCGCTAAAAACTACGATTCTGTACAGGCTAAAGCGGGCCAACACTTCGGTACATTTAAGGTATTTGTGATGGGAATACCAGTAGCTGATATTACACAAATTGATCCTGAACTTTTCAAGCGATTGAAGAAAGATGCGATAGTTGTAGATAATATATACTATTCACCCGTAAACTTGCTCCGTATGAACATGTACTTAGAACTGTCCAGGCCTGCTGGTATGGTAGGAAGATGGGAGAAGGTTTTGAAAAGGCTAATTCTATTGAATAAAAACTATCCTCTTAGGGGAGCCAAATGTAATCCTGATACATTTCAGAGATCATTTGAAAGTGCTGACAGGTATGATGTAAAAGATGTGTATAGACACATTAAAGCGGCCCTCATTCAAGAGGGAGTGGTATTCTTTGGAGGTTATGCTAATAGTCTGTACATGAAATACATGCCGAACTATGCTAAGAAAAACCAACACATGTTGCCCGACTTTGATGTATTGAGCGAAAAGCCACTCGATACAGCAAAAAATGTAGTAAAATGTTTGGAAAGTGAGAAGATCAAGGATGCTAAGTACGTCAAACGGGATGGGCTTGGAGAACTACTTGCTGAGCATTATGAAATTAAGGTAGGAGAAGATACTGTTGCCTTCATCTACAAACCCTTAGCCTGTCATAGCTATAATGTAGTAGAGCAGAAAGGAGTAGACATCAAGGTTGCGACAATCGATACTATGTTAAATCTGTATCTATCATTCTTATTCGCTGATCGTGACTATTACGATGAAGAAAGAATCTTGTGTATGGCTGAATATTTATACAGAGTGCAGTCAAAGAACCGGCTTTCACAGAAGGGCGTTCTGAAGAGATTTAGCACACAATGCTATGGCAAACAAGAGACTCTTCAGGATATGCGTGAGGAGAAAGCTGAGGTTTTCGAGCGATTGAAGAACGATAGGAAGAATAAAGAGTATCAACAACACTTTCTAAAGTATGAACCCGTTAAATATAAGAAACCTACAAAGAAGTCAACTAAGAGTAAAGCTACCAAAAGCTCGACTCGGAAAAACAAGAGCAAAAAGTGAAAATACTAGGTAATTATTTTTGTTATAACATCGCGCCATATGTTTGACGTTATATCTATCGCCTTACAATAAGCATAGCTATCTGTTATCGTGTCCGGTAAATAACCTGATACATAGGTGTAAACATTAAATATCAAATACACGAGTAGGCTGAGAATATCTCTGCTGCGGAAGATTAGCAACGTTAGGATACTCCAGTTATGAAGATAAGAGCACAAGCCGCTCCTCTTAGTTCCAGTAAAGAATCGATGAGTCTCATCAATACCAGTAATTATTCGAGGAACAAAGTTAACCTCACCACTAGAAGTAATTGATTTACCGAAGTAGGTAAGGTTCATAGTAGAAATAAATAAAGTAGGTGCATCGTAGTCTCGTATCAGTTTAGGAGATATGCCATCGATAAACCTACCATCTACCGTGCACGATTCTGTGGTGATCCATGGAAGATGAATCGACCTTCTTAAATACGACATTAAATCTTCTCTACTGTCAAACGATGAAACATAATTATTAGTAGGATGAGCCATGTTTGTGTAAGAAATTATAAGTGTATCATTGGCCCCTCCATGTTTTTGAAAAGCTTCCCAATCGAAAACATCATTCACTATTTCCATGGCCATCTCTAACGTACCGTTGCTTTTCACGAATGCAAGTAGCTTTTGTAGGACTTCGTTTGATACCGAATCCAGTTGCTCTCCCACAAAAAATGCTCCTAATATGGCTCCAATGCTAGTTCCCGACACCTTCCGAATCTTAATGAGTCCCTTTTTTGACAATTCTCTCAAATACAAAAGCGAACCTAATGTATAAGCACCGCCAAACGCTCCACCGTCAAGAACAATATTCATTTCTGCAGGCAATTTATCACGATCTATATTCTCGACACATGCCTCAATAAATGGAATTAAACCACGGAACATAGTAGCAATTATATTGATACTATGTAGATATTTGTACGCTCATACGCGATCAATAAGCATAGCACTAGACTTATTCAAAAGCCAGTAAGCACCTCCGAACATTACTGATGAAACTACAAAACCTGCTAGATTAAACTGCCCACCTTCGGTAAACAAAGTAGGAAATGTCTTCAAGAGAGCACTCCTAAAAACTGGAAGCTGAAATATAAAATACAGTGCAGCAATAATAATAGGAGCTTGCAATTCATCCATAATAGCGTCCTTAGACTTTTCTATGTTGGCATTCTGATTTATCACTATTCTTGCTCTATCTTGTTCTGAATTGTGCGCCGCTATGTAATCTACGTGTTTAGGAACATAATTTGCCCGGACTCTCTCGTCTGTTGTTTGTTCTACTGTATTGCGGGGTACGTCACGAATAGGCAAATCGGTTAATCCGGTAGTAGCCGCTT
>PCAT01000074.1 GCA_002730655.1 Balneola sp. | reverse complement strand
TGGTGTAGTCTGTAATGAATCCAAGCAAAGTAGTAGTGCGATAATCCGACTCATATAATAAGGTGGAACCTGATACCGCTTTTAATGGATACCAACCTACCACCCGAGATTCAAATTTTAAGATGGGTGCTTCGGGATCATCTACTGGAATTATTTCAGTTCCAGCGTTAATCACAAAACCGGTTTCAATTCCACCTGCCGGGAAATATCCAATAGAATCTACTGGTAAAAAATTGAATATCACATCTTCTTGGGACACTTCCTTCATAGGAATAGTAACAAACATACTGCCACCACTTGCAAAAAAATCGGACGTGATGTCTAAGGCATGCACGATATTTCTATCCACATCGTCAGAAACCCAATAAATATAGTCCCATTTAGCTAAGGTCTTTTTTAATGTTGGGTCCACCACTTTAGGAAATTGATCTGAGAGTTCAATGGTTCCAAGCGAGGGTTGTCCAGTATTTATTGGCCAGATATCCGGGTCAATTCCCAATTCATTTAAATAGCTAATATGCCAATTCATCTCTTCAATAGATGAATTTTTACCTATATCATTTAGCAGTAATACCTTCGATTTCTGCTGTTTCACAAACCACTGTATCTGATCACGCTCACTGACTGCACCTGCAGCATCAATAGTCCTGACATAGGCTGTATTCAAAGCACCAACTTCAATTCCATCTACTAAAATTGGATTTCCTAGTCCATCAACAGCACTGCTATAAGAACGTCCAAGATACACCTGACCTGTTTTGATTCCCTCCGTCTTATTATCAACGGAAACCGAAATAAAAAGCTCTCCATTATTTATGGTATTAAAAGGAATCTCAACCCACCCATTGAGGGTATCATTAAATGCAATTTGGGTACTTCGGACATTTAGTAGCCCATCAGGATCGTCTATAGTCCATCCAAAACTGGCAATACCAAACATGGTATCAGCAGGGGTTTCATTCGGCTTGAACATTGCTGAGGGACTAGAATTTATGATTGGATACTGTAGACTGGCGCCCACGGGATCTTTTGCCCCGTCGTTATCTATTGCCCGTACTTTGAATAGGACATCATCTACCGTTTGGCCTTCGGTAATTGGTAAAATGAACGTACTATCAGTCCGCGTTGTGAATGACCAAGCTCCTTCAGACGTATCATTGATTGCATATTCAAAGCCTACAATGTAGCCATCCGGATCATTGCCCCACCATGATATTCTTATTTGACTTGACAATCTGAACGCATCCTCCCGGTCTATTCCAGCAACGGTCATGAAGGTACTCGGCGGCTGGTTTTCAATTACATCTCCAGTAATACCTGTCCCACAGGAAGACCCTATTATCCCAAATAGAAGAAAAGCAACAGGCTTAAATGAATTCCGTAGATATATTGACGAAAAAAAATTCATAATCGATTGAACTGATGACTTTTGATTGAGTAACCTTTAGAAACTCAAATCTCTATTGATTGAAAACAGCATTCAAAGAAAAAGATGAGATGGGAGCTTCCGCTCCCATCTCAAAATATCATTTTTATAAAATTATTTAATCAACATCATGTTGCGAGTCATACTAAAATTACCCGCTTCTAAACGATAGATGTAGACCCCACTAGCTAGACGTTGCGCATCAAAACTAAGCGTATGTGTTCCAGCTTTCATAGGCTGATTAATAAGAGTTGCCACCTGGCGACCTAACACATCAAACACCGTGAGGCGAACATCCGCAGACTCAGGTAAATCGAAAGCAATTTGGGTACTTGGGTTAAATGGGTTAGGATAGTTAGGCTTAAGGTCAAACTTCTCTGGAAGCCCTGCTAACTCTTCATTTCCCACAGAAGAGCTGTTTGTTAAAGTTATGGCACGGTATATTGGAGTAAATGTATTTGAGTCTACATCATAGCTACTAGATACAGCCAAAGTATCTACACCATCATTGACCCGAACATTCCAAAGTAAATCTGCGCTAGCTCCATCTACTACTCCAGCAGCAACTAGTAAACCGTCCACTACTGAAGCAGGTAGAGTTACCGTAGTTGCAGCACCTTCATCATTTGCTGTTACAGCAACAATTTCAGTAGAATCTGGGCCGTATAATACCCATTCATAACCTATTGTATTGCCATCTAAATCAGATGTAGCGGCCCAAGTTGGAATAACATCAGCATCTGCCACAACTGTAGCTCCTTCATCTGGTGTCTTTAATACAAAGTTAGTCATTGGTACCGTCCAGTCAGATGCAGTAACATCCTCAATACTTCGCATGATCATTTTTGGATTCCCAAAACTGTAGTGTAAAATGCCCGTGAAGTTATCAATCTTAGCACCAATTTTTACATGATCATTTAAATCAGAACCATAGGTAGTCGATCCAAAATTTACATTATCGTCCACACGTAAACCTTGGCCTACCTCTAAACCACTTTCAATAGTCCCAATTTCCCATTCGCCAAAATCTCTGGGAAAATCTGCCTGATTTGATAATACCTCAACATTATCTAAAGTTAAAAGAAGACCTTCATGTGCTTCAAAATTATCAACAACATCTTTAGTATTAGTAGCTAATGCTAAGGTATCCATTTCCTCATTTGTCCCTGTCTTGGTAAATTCATTTAGGACAGTAGATGTAACACCATATGTTTCATTAGTGGATAGGTTTTTAATATTAATAATATCACCACGTACGAGGGCCGAGGTTTCATTATCTGCCTCAACAAAAATACCTGACCAAGCAGAAGCCTTATCCTGAATTACAATAAATCCATCGGTAACTGCACTAGCAACAACAGTGGCATCAATATCTACTGGTAAATCACCCAAACCATAAAGCGGACTATCACCAGCCTGGCCATCTCCTGTTTTCTGTAAAAACTCAATGGTAGTAATTGGCTCATCTTGAACGAAGAAATTGAAACCACCAGAGAGCGGGGCACGACCAGTTAAACCGTTAGAATCTTTAGCTTCTAAATGAAAAGAAACAGCAGAGAAATTAGGAAAAGAAGGTAGAGTAAATTCATAAGTATCACCAGAAGTGTTAGTCATGGCTACAGTTGAATCTTTACCACTGGCACTATAAGTAAGTGTTACTTCAGTGATACTAGCCCCCTCTGTTCCTACAATATCGGCACTTACTGTCACTTCATCGGTAGATGTAATGGATGAATCTGACAGCGTAATATTAGAGAACACAGGAGGTAAACCGTTAACAACTACATCATTTGGCCAACTAAAAGTAGTTCCGCCAACATCTTGCCCATCCACAAAGCGAGTTTCATTTAACCATACAACACCATCTTCGAAAGGACTAATTGATAATGCGCCATTACCATCTGGGACTAAACCATCAGGATCATCACCCACATAATTAACAAATCCACTAATGTCTACATTTGCTCCAGAAGCAGGTGCTGCAAATAACCCATCTTCACCATCTATTCTTCGTGCATTATAGCTTGGAATATATCCCTCTGCACCTATGGCATGATCATTTCTAAACCTAAGAGATGTATCATACACATACATGCGAGAACCACCTTGATTTACTGACCAATCAACACGGCCATTAAATTCACCTGCTTGAGTTACTGTAGCTGATGGAAACTTAACATAGGAGCCATTGTATTTTAAGTATCCCTCAATATCCATGTATAGCTCTGTACCTGTAAACACATTGAACTCACTCATTGGAACTTCCCATGGCTCCAATAGAGACGCATACTGAGTAAAGTCAGCATTTACATTACCAACTAGAGTTACATTATCAACGGCTACTTGAGCTGTTCCGTTATAAAATCCAAGTGTAGCATCGAAGGTAATGATATCGCCACGAACATATGAGTCAAGTAAAGTATAATCTGATTCTACTAATTGAATAGACATACCTTCACGACCCATAGATACCGCATGCGTATCTGTCACAAATACGTGAATCCGAGATATTGCATCAATAACCCCATCATTATCTGAGTCTCTAGGATTAGAGAGACCAGAGCTTTTTGGATAAGATGTAATTACTGCTGTATATGTTTGTGTCTCTCCTCTTAAGGGATGATTTTGAATAGCATCAACTGAAAATTCAGTGATACCAGGATATGTATTCAAATCTCTTATATTTGTAGAGCTCCCAAAATTATGTGTACCTATGAAAGTTAAGTCATCCTTATCATAAACCTCCCACTCAGAAGACATTTTACCCACACCAAAAGAAGCTAAGGGAAGTGGATTGCCTGATTTAATTATTGATTTACGAACAAGAGTATGATCTTTTGTCCCTGCTGAAACACCCGCAACATCCCAACCACTGCCTGGATCTTCTTCTGGTGTACCGAACATGTCAACAATGGTTGAATCTGAACCTTCAATATGCACTAGTGCTCGAGCATCATCACCGTTATGGACAATCAAATAAGAATCACCTCCATCAAATGCGCTAACAATTAATGTATCTGCAGCATTTTTTATTTCATCAGCTGCATTTGAATGTCCAATAACATAGACTTCCATAGACTTGATAATTGTACCCATTGGAAATCTTGTAGTATCATTAAAAGGATTCCCATTATAATTACCGAGGATTATATAATTACCCAGATCTATATCATCATTTGTTGGATTGAAAATTTCAAAAGCCTTATTGTTACCTCCACCTTCAATGTATTCAGAGAAAAACAAACTTTGTTGTGCAAGGGCAGACCCAGCACTTAGTAGCATAACAAGCATTGCTAACAATCCTTGCTTTAATATGTTATTTGTAGCCTTATTCATAGTTATTAGAGTTATTTTATGATTACTAGTTTACCTGTTTGCACCTCTCCTGATGCTATATCTTTTACGGAATACAGGTATAATCCCGTGGTTAAAATCTGATTTGCTGAGGACTGTAAGTCCCAAGCATGTTCACCGCCAGCTATAACACGCGGATCGTCACTATAATTCTGGAACCAGTCAATATTGCCAATATAATTACTGGCATCATGCTTAAATTCTGCGATAATATCACCGGAAACAGTGTAAATTCGCACTTCTGATCTTGCAGGTAAATTATAAAAATAAAGCTTTCGGTCTCCTTCAGCCAGTCCATCCCAAGCGGCGTTGAGGCGGTAAGGGTTGGGATATACTCCAACTTGATACTGAGGATCATCACTTGCAAATTGTTCATTAGCCGGAGTACCAGGGAACACACGAATTGCATTTACATTGGCACTACTTTCCAGTCCTTCTATACCAAATTCATCGCTACCCTTATCGAAGGCTGTGACTGACAATTGGTACTGCCATCCACTCAATAAATTATTCAGCTCATAGGCATAATAATAGGTGGTGGTATCTCCTTCGAAAAGTACGGGCTGACTAAGCTCAACTTCATTGAAACCAGTATTGAATCCCACCGCATTTGCTGGTTTATCAAACTCTCTGATGAGCCGTGGCTGTGGATTAATGTCTTGCCCAAGCTCTGAGCGATAAATACGATATCCTTCAAAATCTTGCTCACCTGAAACGCGATCTCTTGATCGTTCTGCACTTTTATCCCAATATAAGGTCACTTTACCAGCTGCTAGCTGTACCCTAACTTTTGGATTATCAGGAGGGGTTGGAAATAAATACCGGGTTAGCTCTCCATTTCCATCAGTATCTTCTCCATCGTCCAAGATTCCATTGTTATTCTTATCCTCACCCTGAAATACCTTGTTTACAGCATTCAATGTTTTGGTAAGCTCCACCCTAGATTCCTCGTTATCTACTTCCTTTCCTGAAATACCTTGAAATTCCTCAGGCTTTAATGCAGCAGAAAATGCATAGTATACAGAAATGGTTTCACCTGGCTCAACTTGATTAAATGGGCCCATCGACAGCATGGATATATAATTCCCATTTCCTGTTTGACCATCGGTCCGTAATTGTTCTCGTACTGTTTCACCTAAAATCACGGAATCCATAGGGAACGGTACTGCCATTCGTTCATATCGTTGTTGATCGCTTGAGGGACGCACGTATAGCCCCGTCCCTGAACTAAATAGCCAATAACTAGGAGTTACAAAGGGAGTGCGGTATCCATTTGCTGATAAATACTCGGAATTAGAAGGATGAAAATACTGTCCTCGATAATCCGCGCCGATGATGGACATAGCTCCATACGTATTAATAGATGGATTATCAGGTGAACCGGCATCAAATACGTAGGCTGTGAATAGAGAGTCCAAATAACCGATTCCATTTTTATTAAAAAAGGCCCCTCCAGTCTCTGTGGCTGAATTCACATTACGCACCACTAAGTCAGCATACATACCAACAAATACACTATCCCAGGTAGCTGGGGCCGCGTACTTATCGCTATTATTGGTAATATCGTAACGAAGAATGGTGAAATTCTCCGTAAAAGGGAAACTCCAATTATAGCTTTCAAGCCGTACATCTGCGAATAGTGGAGTATCATGCCCACTGATAGGTGTCCCATTAATATCCCGGCGTTTATCTGAAAATTGAGCGATAATATCTTGTTCACCCACAGAGAAGGGTGAAAAGTATTCGTCATTTGGATTACTACTTCGTTGGCTTATTGGAGCATCTGCGGTAAATTCAAAACCCGCACCACCTCGCGCGTAACCCCCAGAAGTAGTGACCGATGCAGTAGAAACCCTTAATTGAGATTTATTATAAAGGGCCCCAATCCAGATTCCAGCTTCAAATAAATGCTCCGTACCTGTATTGGAAGGATAGCGCATACTAAATCCACCTTCTGGATTAGTTCGCACATCAGGTTTTCCAAGCGTACCAAAATTAGTGATAGATAGCCCAAAAACACCTGCATTGGTCTCAAGACGTTCAAAAGACGCTTGAGAGAAGGCTATTTGTGTGCTGATTGCGAAGCTCAGAAATAGGAGAGAAGATTTCAAGAAATAAAGATTATTGGTCAAAAAATTTACAAGAAAAATACGAAATAAAATGAGTGGGTATGATTCAGACCGTCTAATTTAATACTGAGATAATATCAGAAATCAGCATTATAAAATATCACTAAAAATACCCTTTTAGGGTAATTCAACAACCATTTCATCTCGTGCTAGAGTGACTAGTTCGTAAACACATTCGTACTCCGCTTGAATTTGATCACATCTTTTTTGCAAATCGGTGTCGGAATTATCAGGATCATGATGTGTTAAATATAGCTGTTTAATCTTAGAGTGTTTTGTAAGCTCGAGAAGCCTTTCCCAGTTAGTGTGCCCCCAGCCTTCTCGCTGCTTATATTCTTCAATATTATATTGGGCATCATGTATGAGCACATCCGCACCTTGTATAAACGATTGAAACTTTTCAATAAAAGTTTTAGAGTTTTCCGAGTCATCATGAGGTAATTCATTATCTGGAGCATATACAATGATCTTATCCTCAATGATCACCTTAAAAATACCAGTTGGAATGGTATGCCTGCCCCACATCATTTCAACTACAAATTCACCAAAGTCATACACACCCTCCTCTATGCTGGTACATTTCATTTCGGCTGAAAGCATGTCCAAGGTGACCGGGAAAAAAGTGTTTGAAAAATGCCCTTGCAATATCTCATTGCAACTCATCCCAGGTTGAGACGTCAAATGCAAGTTAAAATTGCCATCTGGATGGTAGAATGGCTTAAAAAAGCCAAATCCTTGGAGGTGATCCCAATGCGGATGAGTTAGAAATATATGCCCACGAAGTGCTTCTTTTCTTTGAATAATATCGTTACCCAAATTTCTAATTCCAGTACCACAATCCAAAACAAGAAGCTCATTTAAATGAGTTGCCGATATTTGTACGCAAGACGTATTACCCCCAAAGCCCATGTTTTCGTTATTAGCGCATGGCGTAGAACCTCGTACTCCCCAAAATTTTATTTTAACCATAAATCTCACATACTAATTAAGTAAGACTTTGAAACACCGATGTTTAATATCCTACGTCTTTAAAATGAATAATTATAATAAAAGCTCTTAATTATTCCGAACCTTTATTTTTTAAAAGATCAATCGTTTTTTTAAGCTCAAAAGCTTTTGCATGTTTTTGGTCTAATTTATTTTTCGCCGTAGCAATTTTATTATCCAGATCGTCCAGTAAAGCATTCCCCTTATTTGTAGGTTTGAAGTAGGTTTTTGCTTCTTGAAATTGAATAATTTCCGCTTCCAATGCACTTACAGCTTTAATCGTCGCATCTAATTTTTTCTGCGATCCTATTATTTCTTTACGGGTCGATGGATCCAGCCCCTCTGTAGTAAGTTTTCTTTCCATTCTTAAATCGGTTCCAGAAATTCTATAATTACCATAAATTTTATCACATACTTCTCGGTAATCTTTCCAGACTTTGTTCTTAAGTTTTATTGGAACATGCCCAATCTCCTTAAACATATCTTGTAGCTTTTTTGCTTCTTGAACTGCTACAGATGGGTCATCATGACTCATCAATGCGTTGAGCTGTTCAAGGATATCATTTTTCTTTTTTAAGTTTTCTTTGTGGGTTTTGCGCACATCTTTGAAGTACTCTCTTCTTTGATTATAAAAATCATCCATAACTTCTTTGAATTGTTTCCAAATTTTGGATGATTTTTTTCTTGGAACTGGGCCTATTTTTTTCCATTCAGCCATCAGATCCTGCATCTTATGGTGGCCATTATCACTATTATCTCCTTCCTTGATAGAAATTGCTCGTTGAACTAAGGCGAATTTAAGCTCATAATTTTTTTGTTCGATAGCCCGCAATTCTTCTAAATTTTCCGACTTTTTATCGTTAAAAGCATCCGTAGCAGCCTTGAAGGCATCCCACAATTCATTCTCTTCTTTTTTTGGAAGATTCCCTGTTTTTTTCCAAAGCTTATGGAGTTTATTAACTCTTGTTGCCGCTTCAGCTAAATCTTTCATATCCAATAAAGATTCCGCCTCTTTGATGAGTTTTTGCTTTTTTTGAAGAGCCTTCTCAACTGAGTTTCTATACGAGGCGTCATGTTTATACCTCAATTCATTAAATTGATCCAATGTCGCGTAAAACTGATCCCACGTGTGCTGATTTCGTTCTAAAGGTACTCTCCCGACTTTGCGCCATTGATTCTGCAGATCTTGTAATTCATTATTTAGCACAGCAAAATCTGCCGATGCATGATCTGCCTTTCCATTCAATTCTTTAATTTTTTCTAATAAGAGTAATTTAAGAGTTAGATTTTCTTCTTCTTTCTGTAGCTTTTTCACCAAGCGATCAACTTTATGATTCTCAAACTCCTGAATCAAATTATCAAATTGCTTATTTAATGCATCTACCTCTGAGGCTGGGAGTAACTTAATCTGCTCCCATAGTTGCTGCATGGACCTAATCTCTCTGGTAGCTGTCCAATTCTGCGCCTCAATTAGATCGGAAAGTTGTTTTAATATTTTTTTCTTGCGCTCTAGATTATCCGCTCTTTTTTTATTCAACTCTTCGTAATGAGTCTTTTTCCGGTCTTCAAATTCGTCTCTAAGTATTTGAAAAGCAGTCATTGCCTGCTTAGCAACTTCTGAATCAGGTTCGGGTCCTTCTGAAATTTTCAGTGCTAGACTAGCTAGTTCATTTGACACAAAAGCCCAATCTGGTTGCAGAACAAATTTCTCAGCTTTTTGGCAAATATCTTGATAAAAAGTATCCACATTTTCTACTGAATTGTTATCTGCAAGAATGGTGACTTTATCGAAAGATACCTCGGATTCTAAGTCAATTTCAGAGTCATCCGTAACCTTGGATTCTGAAGCAGTATCTAACTCTAGTTCGACCACTGATGCTGACTGAGTCTCGTTTTCATGAATCAGTATGCTAGAGCTAGGCGCATGCAATCCAGTTTGCCTCTTCGATTCAACTTGTTTGATGTCTTTCGCTACTTTGGAAGTATCGGATTCGTTGTGTGGTTCTATTGACTTTCCACTAATTTTTTCATTTTCCATATGTTAACACCGTTCCAGGTCGTTTACCAACCTTCCTTTCCTATAGTTCGTAATTAACGCGAAGTAAAAAATAAACTTTTTAACTTTGCTTCAGTAGACTTAAGATTAGCTAATTTTACTAAAAAATGAAAAATTTACGGTTTATAAATTTAAATAAGAGCTTTTTGCAATGTAAAGTTAAGACTATTGCTATCGAATTCTCCATGAAACAATTATGACCTGAAAAAATTTAAATCACACTTCAGCAAAATATAATAGCCTCAACCAAGAAGAGTAGCATCAGGTATCTATGCCATATACTTCTTTTAGGATAGCTTTTGCATTGGCATCTTTACCTTGCATAACACGATGTTGTAAATTGGTAATAATCTCAAGCTGTGCCTTTTCAAATGCTTCTTCTTTTGCCAACTTTTCATTATTGGTTCGAACTAATTCGTAAATATCATCAGCCCGGACCACACTATATATTTTGTCTTCATTGAAAGCATGAGATCGGCAGTTCTCAAACTTTTTGAAGACTCGAGGGAAATCTTCACTAGAAGTTGCCTTGGTAATAACCTCTACATCGGATGGGCTTTCCGCACTAAGTGGGGTTTTACAAAGAAAGAAAAAATTTTGAGTGTATTTCATACAAATTCTAAAGTTCGTTTGGCAAATAGTACATACAACAATAATACCTAATTCGTGAATTCAATGCTAACAGATAAGTTTACTTCTACTAGTCCCGTTTGATAGAAAAATAATGATGCGCCGTAATACTTAACAGAATCCCTCTCGCAAACATAAAAATAATCATCGCAATCCATATCGCATGTATACCCGTATAGGGTACAATGAGTAAGTGAAGGGGAACATATATCAAAAATGTTGCTATAACCATCGTATTTCTGAGTGATTTCGTATTAGAAGTTCCCACGAAGATCCCATCCCAAATAAAGCATACACTATTTACTATTGGGGCAATGACGGTATAAAGCATAATATATTGAGCTTGTTCAACTACAGCACATGTATCTGTGAAGAGCATAAATAAAGGTTCAAATCCAAGATAAAAAAATGCACTTAGACTAATACCTAGTCCAAAGCCCCATTGCATAGTCTTTTTTACAATTTGCTTGAACGCTTCGGTATTTTTTTGGCCCCAATAAATACCCGATAAACTTTCTGCAGCATAGGCAAACCCATCAATTCCGTAAGAGCTAATATGCCAGAATTGCAATAAAATGGTATTGGTAGCCAAAACTAAATCGCCAGCTCTGGCAGATATAGTGGTAAAATAAGCATAGGCAAAAATTAAGCAGAGTGTTCTGATGAAGATATCTCTATTCACGCCAAGCCATTCTTTCCAGCTTGATAGTTCCCAAAATGTACTATTTCGCCATTCTCCTGACCATCCCGATTCCCAATATTTTGCATAGAACTGAAAAAAGATACTTAATGCTAAAAATAAGGCAAGATAACTTGCTATCACACTTCCCAAAGCAATGCCTTTGACCTTCCAATCAAGCACCAATACAAATAATATGTTTAATGCTAGATTTATCATGTTTAGAACTACAGTTACAATCATGGGAATTTTGGCATTTTGCATACCTAGAAACCATCCATTTAACCCATATAATAGTAAAGTGGCTGGAGCAGCCCATATACGTATTCTAATATATTCGGTGGCGTAAAATACCACTTCTTCACTAGGAGAGATAATGATAAGGGACCAATGAGTAATAGGATTCCGTAGCGCTACCAATGCACACCCAAGTAGAGATCCAAAAAGGACCCCTCTTAGCCAAAGATTTCGAGTCATTTGATGGTTAGACGCCCCTAATGCCTGCGCGACCAAACCCGTTGTTCCCATTCTCAAAAATCCAAAACCCCAAAAAATAAAATCAAAAACGAGGCTTCCAACGGCGATGGCCCCCAAATAGTATAGTTCATCTAACCGCCCAATAATTGCAGTGTCTACCACCCCTAGTATGGGTACTGAGAGGTTACTAATGATATTGGGAATAGCTAGATTAACAATTTTTTTATCATACGATTTCATGGATACCATTGGTTGCATATAACAGGGTGTGAATGTATTTTGATTTGATATAAATTTTTTGATTCTGATTCACTAATTAATTGATCCATCCCCCCATGAACATAGATGAACGAAATAAGATACTAAGTGCTGTACTTGGAATTATCATCATTTTATTATCGTGGTTGTTATACAATTCTATAGTCACACCATACAAAGTGGTCGAAGAACAAAAAGCTGAAACTGAACGTGTTCGTACTCGAATGCTGACCTTAAAAGATGCTATTGTAAATTATGAGGCTCGATATGGACATTTTCCTCCAACTGAAGGTGGTTTGGATAGTATAGTGACATATTTGAGTACAGATTCTTTAATGATTTCAATGGGTGATTCATTATTTCGCCAAATACCCCCACTTCAGTACTCCCCTAAAACTATGGTGGTAAATCCTAGAGACACTACTCTTCGGTTTTTATACACTAGAAACGACACTATTCGCCCACCATTGTATCTTTTAGAAGATCCAATGACAGACGATGCGGTTGGAAGTCTATCTAGAACAACCATGAGAAATGCCCCTAACTGGAATTAATGGAAGAAAAGATCTCCAATTTGGGAGTCTGTTTTTTTTCAGGTCGGATGCTGTATTCGGTTGCTGAGAAAGATGCAAAAAATACCATTCAGCAATTAGGCTCCTATGAATTCAGTTTTGATATATCGGAAGCACTAGATAAGCCTTCTTCTGATGCAGGCATTCAGTTGAAAGCCGTATTTACAGGTCTTGAAAAAGAATTCCGCCTTGAGAGTATCCGCTTGCTAACCGAGCCAACCCAGGAATGCTGGACTGCATTACCCAAGGTTGTATATGATGATTCAATAGAGAGGGAACAGCACATTGCAATACTAATGAAAGGAGTACCTCGAGAAAACATTGAGGCAACATGGCATACTGTTAGCAAAACTCGCTTCAAGTTTCTTTGTTTACGCCGAGCTCAACTGATAAAAAATTATCAAAGCTTTAGTGATCAAGTCGCAATAAATGAGTGCTGTAGTGACTTTGAAATTGGTGAAATATGGTCGATTCATCACCGCCCAGGTGGTTCGTTTTTATTAATCGGTTGTCATGCGCGATCTATCAGTATCTCATCTTATATATTAGGCCGTTTCAGGGCTGCTACCTATATTCGCTTTGATGATCCACAAGATATATCCTACTTATGGCTACAACATGCAGAACACTCGCCGTGGATGCGAGGACTCCACGAGCATGTTTATTTTTATGGGGAACAAACCCATGAAGTAGCCAAACAATTACAATCATTCATTGATCATAATTCTGGACAAATAGTCTTAAATTCTTTAGAAATAATGGGAATAAATGCAGAAGAAGAAACCTATGGATTTGACCTTGCAACTGCTTTTCCTGCTATCATGCTAAGCTTAGATTTGTCTTAGTCGCTCTAACTTTACTCCTAAAAATGCGACTCTAATGAGTTGATGATAAATCATGGAGACAGTTTCTAACGACATTCGACCAAACAAAAGTACTAATGCGAATAATTACAGGCTCTTTAAAAGGAAGACGTTTTGAAATACCCAAAGGATTAGATGTAAGACCGACGACCGATCGGACAAAAGAAAGTATATTCAATAAAATAGAAGCCTATAAATACATTGAAGGTACAAGAGTACTAGACTTATTTGCAGGTTCTGGTAATTTAGGATTTGAAGCTATATCAAGAGGTGCTCGAGAAGTACTTGCGATTGATTTGAATCACGCCAACGTTAAACTTATTGAAAAAATTTCACGCTCATGGGATATCGAACATCAAGTGCGAACCATAACCATTGATGTTCAGCAATTTTTAAAAAGCCCTCCTCAGGCCTTTGATTTTATTTTTTGCGATCCTCCTTATAAATACGAATGGATGGAACAAATGATTGAACAAATATTGACCAATGGTTGGCTAAGTCCTACAGGCTGGTTACTTCTAGAGCATGATAAGTATCATAGTTATACTGACGACTCTAATTGCTTTTTTAGTAAAGCCTATGGGCGTACTACGGTTAGTATTTTTCAAGTACAAGCGGTAGATTCAAAATCATGAAACATATTGCATTATATCCCGGATCTTTTGACCCATTCACCAATGGACATCTTGATATTTTACAGCGTGCTACTAACTTATTTGAAAAAGTCATCGTAACCGTGGCGGTGAACAACGAAAAAGAGTCGATCTTTAACGGTAAGGAGCGAATTCGGCTCATCGAAGAATGCCTAATAGGAACTCAATGGGGTACTCGAGTTGAAATAACTCAATTTACAGGACTTTTAGTGGATCATGCAAAAAAAATGGGGGCTCATACTCTAATTAGAGGAGTACGTCAAATATCTGATTTTGAATATGAATTTAGAATGGCCTTAACCAATAAAAGACTTGCTCCCAACATTGATACCATTTTCTTAATGCCAGATGAACAACTGACCTTTATATCGGCATCCTTAGTAAAGGAAGTTGCTTTTTGGGGGGGTGATTTAAACTCATTCGTCCCAAAACATGTAGAAAAAGCACTTAAAGAAAAACTTCAAAACTCATCACCTTAGCTACTTTAATTCACCAATGATCTCATCACGCGCATTAGAATTGCAACCGTCAGCCACCTTAAAAATTACTGGTCGAGCCAAAGAGCTCCAGCGCGAAGGAAAATCCATAATTTCATTAAGTGCTGGCGAACCTGATTTCCCTACGCCTACCTTTATATGTGATGGCGCGGTAGAAGCCATTCGAAATGGGGAGCATGGATATACCATGAATACCGGCACCCCCGAACTAAGAGATGCCATTTGTACAAAGTTAAAACGTGACAATGGACTCGATTATTCACCAGATCAAATTGTGTGCTCTAATGGCGCGAAGCAATCAGTTGGTTTCTCCCTTTTAGCGATGATTAACCCTGGAGATGAAGTGATTATCCCTGCGCCATATTGGGTTTCCTATCCCGCAATGACACGACTTGCCCAAGGTATAACCGTGCCCGTAAGAACCTCTTTTGAAAATAATTACAGGCTTACGCCAGAACAATTAGAAGTAGCTATTACCGATAAAACTCGAGTACTTATACTTTGTTCGCCATCTAATCCGACTGGTTCTTGTTATAGTAAGAAGGACCTAGAATGTTTGGCGAACGTACTGCGTAAGCACCCTAATATTTCGATTATATCGGATGAAATCTACGAATACATTGTCTTTGATGACGAGCATATTAGTTTATTGAATGTTGCTCCTGATCTCAAGGATAGAGTCGCTTTAATCAATGGTTTTTCTAAAGGATTTGCAATGACTGGTTGGCGATTAGGGTATCTTGCTGGCCCAAAAGAATTAGTAAAAGCGGTAGCTAAGATTCAAAGCCAAGAGACCTCTGCACCTTCCTCCATTTCTCAGGCCGCTGGTCTCGCAGCCTACTCCGGTACATTAGACAAAGTTTTGGAAATGAGAGCCTCATTTAAAGAACGTCGTAATTTTATGGTTGAGCAATTAAATGGTATTGAGGGGGTTAGCTGCTTTAGCCCAGGTGGTGCATTTTATGTATTCCCAGATATTTCTAGTTATTTAAATTCCAGTACACCTTTAGGCAAACCCGTTCAAAGTTCAACCGATTTGTGCCTTTATTTACTAGATGAGTCTGGATTAGCCTTGGTGCCTGGAGATGCTTTTGGTGAGCCAAATGGATTACGGATGAGTTATGCTGCATCCATGGATGAACTAGTGGAGGCTATGAATCGATTTAAACATGGGTTAGCAAGACTAAGCTAACTGCAAAAAAACTTCTAATTAAAATGCCTTTTATTTTCTTCCGCTTAACTAAAAGAATACAGCATTGCTAATCAGCAGCTTCCCGTTGTGCCAAAATCCTCGGAAAAACGGGTTATCTATCATGTAGACCACCTGACCCTGACCCATGGGCTGAACACCATAAGACAACGATTCATGAATGATTTGCTGGGCTTTATAGCCGACAAAACCACTTCTTGGAGCTCCATCTTTTACCACTCCAACATTCCACCCATTTTCTAGATACTCATAAGCCGCTGAACCTAATTTCAGCGACATATACTGCTCTTGATATCCAAAGGCTAAGGGATGTGTCGGATCCATTTCAAGAGCGTAAATTGCACCCGTGTTAAAGTTCACTACAGAATTACGTTCTGCGTCTGCGTATCGTTGCAGCCGATCTTCTAGGTTGTCCTCATCTTCGTCTGACCTGTTCTTTCGAGTTAGCTCAAAGCCATCTTTACCTGCTAAAAATCCGTTGGCGCCGTCCACAGCAACTAGCTTGCCACCGCCACGAACCCAATCCCTAATTTCAGAGAGATTATCATCACTAAGCGAATATCCATAGGATCCACTTGGCAGTATAATCACATCAAATTCAGTCCAGTCCATACGAGTGGCAACATCTACGGGAATCATCGTAACCGGGTAGTTTAGTTGCTGATCAAAAAAATGCCATATATGTCCTACCATATTCCCCGATGTTCCTTCACCAGCTAACACTCCCACTCTTGGTGCTTCTATAAAATGAACCGAAGATGACCCAAAATCTTTACCTTGCGTGACCAATCCTGTATTTACTGGCCTTAATTCTCGGTTATATACCAAAGCGGCTTCTTTCACTATTTCATCGAAACCCATTCCTAACGACTCATTACCGTTTCGAGTAATGATTAAGGTGCCATTATTATAATTTTTTCCCTGAATACTGAAGGAATGCTCGGAGTAACGAGCACGAACTCCTTGCTTGAGTATATAGGCCAGAAACTGCGCATCATCAAAGGACGTCCATTCAACTAAATAGGCATACGGCTTACTCAACACCGGTGTGAGTTCAGATTCAGTATCAAAACCAATCGGCTCCACTTCAACTTGTCCCTGGATGGCATAACCCTCAACACCAAAAGAATAATGTGCCTCCCATGCAGTGATATCATAGCTAAGTGAATCAGTTAATTCAGGTTTAGGCTCAAATAACACCCTAACCAAGGTGCCCTGAGGCTGATAGGTATGTATAATATAATCGCCTTTTTCTATCGCTACTCGTCCAACCTCACCATTCTGGTAATCATAACCACTCGCTCGGACTTGATTCACCGCCTGTTGCACCTCAATTTTTTGATCAAGTAAATAGCGTAGGAGTCGAGTGGTATTGTCTGGATTGCTGCTGCGTTTTACCACAAAGGTTTTATAATTACCAGAGCCATTTTTACGGGTGGTGTCAAAGTACTTCTGAAATTCAGCCAAAACCCGATCTTTTTGATTAACTAGCGTTTCTATGGTTGATAATCCAGATGTTGCATGATGAATCATTCGATCATACAATGTTAAGGTATCTCCCTCGTCGGTTAGTACGCCTAAACCGGCAAAGCTGTGCCCTGCTTGTTCATAAGTCATCCCAATAGCCCCATTAAAAGTAGGCCATGTATCCCCATAACTTGGGTAAAATAAATCAAATAGTTCACGTGTAAAGTACAACCAATTATTCTGATCAAAATAGGAAGCATGGTTTTGGCCTATTAAGGTCTGTAGCTCCCGTTGCCAATCAGTAATGGCATAGTGATAGGGCTCTGCCGCTGGTGCGAAGTAGTAAGGAGAGTTATAACTTTGCTCATGAAAATCGACATGCACCATGGGCATCCACTCCAAATACTCTTTGATACGCTGTTGGGTTTCAGTCTGGGTTTGCCAAGCCCAATCTCTATTTAAATCGAACATATAGTGATTGGTCCTGCCACCTGGCCAAGGCTCATGATGCTCCATGGCTTCATGATTGGGGTTAAATTGCGCCCCTGTTACCGTTTTGTTCCAGTTCACATACCGTTCACGACCGTCTGGGTTTACCATAGGATCAATAACAACCACGACATCCATCAACCAATCTTGGTATTCCGTAACTAAGGTATGCATAGTGTATAAGGCGGCCTCACTGGAGGATGTTTCATTGCCATGCACATTATAGCTTAACCAAACAATGGGAACGACTGCTCCGGAGGTTTCACCGGATTCTAAGCCAATTCGGCGTAAATTATTTTGCCTTATTTCCTCCATATTCTGCTGATTTTCTTCGGAACTAATTACCAAATACACTAACTCTCGACCTTCGTAGGTAGTACCATAATTGAAGGCCGTCACCATCTCAGAATGCTCTGCTAAGTGCTGTACATAATCCATTACTTTGTGATGTGGAGTCCACTGTGTTCCCAATTCATAACCTAAAAATTCGGATGGATTTTGAAGATGCTCTGCGGTGAATCCTTGTGCTTGAGTTTTATCGGCCATAAAAATAAAAAGCACCAGAACTCCTAAAAAACCGATAGATAACTGTGATCTATAAGCTTTAAACATGGTAGGGGTAGTGGATAATAGTAGCATAATTAAGGGCTTGAGTTTGCAGGATATTCCAACCTAAATAATTTATATTTAGACTTATCTATAAATTTACATAAACCTACTAAGCTACTCAAAGGGATTTCTTGCTCATGCCAACTATTCGTGATATTGCCGACCAGCTGGACTTAGTGTATCAACTCATGCAATTGGCGGGCGAAAACCGGTTTAAAGCAATTGCTTTTGATCGAGCCTCACAAACGATACGAGGATTTGAAGAAGACATTAATAAATATATTGAGGAAAAACGCCTTATAAATATTAAAGGAATTGGAAAATCAATTGCAAACGATATTTATGCTTACGTAGAAACTGGGGAAATGCCGGTTTTAGAAAAGTTAAAAGAAAAAGTCCCCATAGGCCTAATTCAGTGGTTAGATATTTCTGGTTTAGGGCCAAAAAATATTCTGAAAATTCACCAACAATTTGGCATTAGTACCCTAGACGAGTTAAAAAAATGCATAGATCGGGGGGATTTAGCAGTATTACCGGGACTTGGAGCTAAATCAGTAGAAAAAATTAAAAAATCTATCGCATGGATGGAACAGTTTGAAGAGCGTTGCCGCCTAAATGAAGCAGATGATATTGCCAACGAACTCGTTCAATCGCTAAAAAATCTTCCAGGTGTTGAGTCTATTAAAGTGGCTGGATCTTTGCGTAGATCCAATGAGACTATTGGTGATATTGACATTCTCATTGCAGCTAAAGAGGCGCATATAGATCAAATATTTGACGCATTTACTTCCCATGAATGTGTGGTTGAAATTTTGGGCAGAGGAGAGACTAAAAGCTCTGTTCGTAGCAGAGAAGGTCGGCAAATAGATTTGCGAATTGTACATCCGGAATCCTTTGGCGCAGCACTTATGTATTTTACAGGGAGTAAAGAACATAATATAGCCATGAGATTCAGAGCTCGAGAACGTGGATTAGCCCTAAACGAATATGGACTTTTCAAGCTTAATAGTAAGGGAGAAACAGATTGGGAGGCCAAAATTCAATCCAAAAAAGAGTCTAGTATTTATGAGGATCTTGGACTGCATTGGATTCCACCAGAACTTCGAGAAGATCGCGGTGAACTAGAATGGTTTACTGAACATGAGCAAATGCCATTGGTTCAGCAGGAGCAAATCCGAGGTGTTATTCATACACATAGCACATGGAGTGATGGTAAGTACAGCATACAAGAAATGGCAACAGCTTGTATTGCTAGAGATTATGAATACTTGGGCATCACCGATCATTCCAAAACGGCGGGATATGCCGGTGGCTTATCTATTGATCGAGTGAAGGCCCAATGGGAAGAAATTGAAAAATTAAATGCCCACTATGCAGCAGAAGGGGTGAACTTTGTTATCTTCAAAGGCATTGAATCAGATATTTTAGGAAATGGTGATTTGGACTACCCAACTGATATTTTAGCCGGCTTTGATTTTATTGTGGCGAGTGTGCATCAACAGTTGGACATGCCTTTAGATACTATGATGGATCGTTTTAAGCGAGCTATAGAGAATCCATTTACTACTATGATTGGCCATCCTACCGGACGTTTATTATTAAAACGAGGGGAAAGTTCCTTAGATATGAATGTCCTGATAGAGTTCGCAGCTCAACAACAGACTGCTATTGAAATTAATGCCTCTCCTTGGCGATTGGATTTGGATTGGACTTGGGGTAATAAAGCAAAGCAGGCGGGTCTTTTTACAAGTATAAACCCTGATGCGCATAGTATTGAGGGTATTGACGATATACAATATGGGGTACGAATAGCCCGTAAAGCTAAGTTTGATCAAGCTAGAGTACTTAATAGCCTGTCACCTGATGACTTTCTTTCTTGGGCAAAAAAATCACGCACTTCAAAACTCTAACAATAACTAATAGTTGTTTAAGTTTATTATAAGGGTTGTGGTATAGAAATCGAATTGCTACTGCTCTATGATAGATCCGTCAGGAGTTAAAGTCATTGTTTGGACTCGAACTATCATTGGTATATCTTCTAGCGGACGATCTGCATAACTTTTTTTAACCTGAACTATACTGTCCACGACTGCTAAGCCTTGAACAACCTCGCCAAAAACAGTGTATGATCCATCTAAGTATGGAACTCCCCCTTGAGTCATATAGACTTCACGTTGCTGAGGCGTATAAAATAATGGCTCAAAATCTTTGGTCGCAAGTGGTTTTATTTCGGTTATAATTTCGCTTACAATTCCCGTATTTCCATTCATTCTTGCCTGGTCAATTCGTTGCTTCACCTCGGTATTCTCAGGTGATCCAACGTACGTTGAGATTAACCCTTGTTCAATGTTATTATTCGCTTGAGCCAATAACTGATCTACATCTCTTTCTGTTCGCTGACGCCCATGTACAATATAAAATTGCGAGCCACTTGAACGCATATCCGGGTTGGTATCATTACCCATTCTTGCAGCAGCTAAGGCTCCTTTTTTATGAATGTAGCCTCGTACTATTTCTGCTGGTAAGGTATACCCTGGTCCACCCTGACCGTCATTACGGAGATTATCGTCTTTGGAGTTAGGGTCACCTCCCTGCACCATAAAACCTTCAATAATCCTGTGGAAGGTGGTTGAATCATAGAATCCTTCTTTCGCAAGCTTCAAAAAATTTGCCTTATGTTCTGGAGTTGCATCATATAATCTAACGATCATCTCTCCGAACTTAGTGGAGATTACGGCTACTTCCTCTGTTCTGTTTTCAGTAGGAAATAAAGGAATCGTTTCTGTCTGGTCCACACTTGAATCGGCGGAAGTACAAGAAAATCCAGTGAATACTAAAATGGCTATAATGGATAATTTTATTAGACTCATCAAACGCATTTGCTTACCAATATTTAGTTAAAAAATCTATACTGTATTAGTATAAAAATAATCTATTTTTGTTCAATAAATATAGAAAAAAAACAGCTCTCACTACTTAAGTTCATGTACACACAAAATCTAAACATATCGAAATTCAACAATTGTTAAATAACAAATTATAATCACTAATGAATCATCATAATAACTCGACATCTACTTCATCAACCTGGCAAGTAGATCATATAGGTATTGCTGTAGCTTTGCTTGATCCAGCGATAGAGCACTATGAAACTCTACTAGGGACTCATCATTATGGGCGTGAACGTGTTAGTTCACAAGATGTAGAGGTCGCATTTCTGGACACTCCCACTTCACGAATAGAATTATTAGCACCCCTTAACCCAGAATCTAGCGTAGCCAAATTTATTAATAAAAGAGGGGAAGGTATGCATCATACTGCTTTCTTAGTTCCCGACATTCAGAGTGAACTAGATCGAATTAACACCTTGGGTTGGGAACTTATTAATCAGCAACCGATATCCGGATCCCAAGATAAATGGATTGTATTTTTACATCCAAAATCAGCACATGGAGTACTTATTGAATTATGCGCATACAAAAAGTAGACTGATATGTAAGAAACTTATTTATACTTTTCTTTTTCTGCATTATACGTTCAGTCACCAATCAAGAAAATGAGAAATCACTTGCTGCTTAATTGATACTCCTATTGTCCAATTAGACATAACATACAAGAGGATTGGCCAAGCAAACAGTTAAGTTGGATAGATGCTGAATTATCCGGAAGTTTTTGAACCGTCGTACCAGAGTCGAAACATCATAAATACTATAAAAATTAACCCTATGTAAAGCCCTAACTCGAGAACATCTCCGAGCCATAGCCAAAAAATATCAATCTTAAATCCTAGCATCGTCTTGTTAATTTGGTTGTTTTGCAATCTATCTCATAGAAATTGCATTCATATGGATAGAAATATACTATTTTTTAGAAGCTCTAATGATATTTTTTACTATTTAGAGCTTTGATCCTTCCTATAATAACTCTTTGGAAGTAGACCGTCTAGAACGTATTATTAAAGGACAAAATAGGCAGGTCAGATTATAAGGTGGATTTTACTTTTTTTATCCAAGTCTTTATGAATCCAAACACTATCTACTTATTTCATCCAAATATAAATTCATGAGTTCATTTGATCTACACCCAACCATCCAGTTGCTACTTGATATAGTGGGTAAGTTTAATTCAACAATGGATCCGTCCAGATTACTTCATGATATCATAGAATCTACAAAGGGAATGGTAGAAGCTGAAGCTAGCTCGCTTTTTTTACTATGTGATGGAGGAAAAAATCTTGAATTAACTATTCCTACGGGACCTGCTACGGCAGAATTATCAGGAAAAAAAATTGCTGCAGACCATGGAATAAGTGGGTGGGTTGTCCAACAACAACAACCGGTACTTATTCCAGATGTACAATCAGATCCTCGCTTTCAAGGTGAATTACTATCCAATCCACAATTTCAATCAAGAAACATGATTTGTGTTCCCCTAAGTAACAACCAAGGTGAAACAATTGGAGTCTTGCAAGCCATTAATATTAAGGAGGATTTTTTAAATGATGAGATGCTGGGGCTATTCCAGACTCTGGCAAACCAAGCAGCAACAGCACTGGAAAATGTGAATGTTAAACAGCAGCAATTGGCTGCTGAGTTAGTAAACAAAGAACTTGAGGTTGCCACCGAAATTCAAGCAGGTTTTTTCCCTCAGCAAACACCCGATTTAAAAGGCTATGAAATTGCTGGCTGCAGTATTCCTGCCAAGGATGTTGGCGGTGATTATTATGATTTTATTCCTATAGCTGAGCCTAATCAATATGGTTTTGTAGTAGCTGATGTAACCGGAAAAGGGGTACCTGCCTCTTTGTTAATGGCAACCATGAGAGCAACCCTTAGAGCCAATATTCAAAACAATCCAAGGGATATTGTACAAGCACTAGCCCAGGTAAATGGGGATATTTATAGAGATTCTCCCATCGATAAATTTATTACCTCCATCTATTGTAATTTAGATTACAAGCGTCATGAACTCAGTTATGTAAATTCTGGGCATAATCCACCTTATATTGTTAGAACTACTGATAAACGGGTGGAAGAATTAGATCAAAGTGGACTGATGCTAGGTATCATGGAAGAAATTGATCTTCCAAAGGCTACTTTATCTATCAATAAAGGCGATATTTTAATGCTATTTTCAGATGGAGTAACTGAGGCAACCAATCACGAAGGGGAACTCTACTCCGAAGAAAACTTTAAAGAATGGTTACTTGATCATAGTCAGCTAAGCGCAGAGAAAATGAAAAAGGCTCTGCTCAAAACGCTTCAAGAATATGCTGAAGGGAGCTCACAAAGTGACGATATTACCTTCATTATCCTGAAACGTTCAAGCTAATTCAATATGACAACTCGGTATACCAACGGTCTCAATTTAATCGGTACTTGAGTTTTCTTCCCCTAACTATTATTGAATAAAAAGGATTAAGATTGCTCGAGGGTGATAAAGCCCTTATCTTTTACAATTAATTTCGAGGCGTGGCGTAGTCCGGTAGCGCACTCGGCTGGGGGCCGAGGGGTCGCAGGTTCAAATCCTGTCGCCTCGACGTTTAAGCTCATATGTATGGGCTTTTTTTGTGGGGAATCGTAGTGATTTGTTCGACTATTGTTCGATAGAAAGACTCCTAAACTAAAGGAGAACTTCAATGGCTACGCTAGTAAAGGATAGGAAGTGGTACTATGTCCAGTTCTATGACGCTTCAAAAAAACCACAACGAAAAAGAGTAAGTCTCAAGACTACTCATAAACACCATTAATACCAAAGCCACTCGTTCTTCTTTTGCTTGATTTTCTCACCCTTGGTTTTTCCTTTGTCTTTACCCACTTTACTGACTGCTTCAGCTGTAATATCATCTACTTTTTACAT
>PCAT01000103.1 GCA_002730655.1 Balneola sp. | reverse complement strand
TAACAAAACTGGGTAGTCAAATGGATGTAAAGAGTTTTCACATCTAGGTAACTACTTCTTAATATAGCAAACAACAAAATTGGGCAAGAGGCTTAGGCAAAGGCAGTGTCTAAATCGGCCAGTAGGTCTTCTACATCTTCAATTCCAACGGAGATTCGGATTAACGAATCTTTTAATCCGGCTGCTTCGCGTACTTCTTTTGGGATAGAACCATGAGTCATTGAGGCGGGATGCGAAATTAATGATTCAACGCCTCCAAGGCTTTCAGCCAAGGTGAAATAGTGGGTTCGAGCCATAAATGCAGCGGCTGCTTCTTGCGTATCATCCGACAAGGTGAAGGAAAGCATAGCCCCAAAGTCGTTCATTTGTGTGCTGGCCAGTTGGTGCTGAGGGTGATGTGCTAGGCCAGGATAATGTACATGACCAATCTTGGGGTGGTTATTCAGCCATTGCGCAATAATTTTGGCATTGGAAACAGATCGTTCAACTCGAACAGCGAGTGTTTTAATACCCCTGAGGGTCAGGTAGCAATCCATGGGGCCTGGTACTGCGCCGGTGGATTTGACCTGAAACCTAAGTTGCTCCATAATAGATGAATTCGAACTAGCCACTGCGCCATGAATTACATCGGAGTGTCCGGCAAGATATTTAGTGGCCGAGTGCATTACCGCGTCCGCTCCCAACTCTAGTGGTCTCTGTAGGTAAGGCGAAGCGAAGGTGTTGTCCACAACAGATAGTGCGCCGTGATCACGTGCCAAGGTGCTAAGTGCTCGTATATCTACGATACGAAGTAGGGGATTGGTGGGTGTCTCGATCCAAATCATTTTGGTAGACGGGCGCAGAGCCTGCTGGAACAGAGATAGATCGGTCATATCCACGAAAGAAAAATCGATACCATAAGGCTGGAATACCTGGGTAAAAAGGCGATAGGATCCCCCATAAAGATCGTTGCTAGCAATAACATGATTGCCGGGGCGAAGCATTTTTATAAGGGCATCCATCGCAGCCACACCACTTGCAAAGCAGGCGCAATCGTCTGCTCCTTCGAGGCCGGCGATAAGTTGTTCTAGAGCCGTACGAGTTGGATTTCCTACACGGGCATAGTCATAGCCTTGGTGGTCGTTTGGTCCCGCTTGTGCATAGGTGGACGTCTGAAATATGGGTGGCATAACCGCTCCTGAAGTAGGCTCTGGTTGCTGGCCAGCGTGTATGGCTTTGGTGTTGAATTTCATAGTCTAATAGGTGAAGAGGACAATGCGTAATTCACCTAGATTTTCCGCTTTTTTCGCATATTCCTTTTCATTGGGGCGGAGTTGTTCCATTCGTTTGTAGTAGGTAATAGCTTTGTCTAAATATTCGGCTGCTGAGTCACTCATAATATCTACATGCTCGGTGTAGGCAACTTCGAGCATTTCCAGATATTTGGAAGTGAGGTTATTGTAAAAAATCGCAAGACTTTCCACAAAAGATGTGTTAGAAATATCATTTTTGTAAGCTTGGGTCAACTGTCCTTCCGCACCTTCCATCATATTCTCGATAGCCTGTCGAAGCTGCTTTACCTCCACCGAATTATCATCTTTATACGCCTGATGTAGTTGGGTCAAATAGCCATCAAGTACAATATTGAGCTGTACTCCGTAGACGTGGTTAATATCGGTTTCGTTGGGGTAGCGCGTTAACAGCCCAGTCAAAAGATCGACTGCTTTCAGTGACTCACCATTGGAAATATAGGCGTTGACGAGTCCGAAGGCGGCATTTTTGTTGTCGATTATATCAATCGAACGCTGATAAAATGTGATGGCATCCTCGATTTTTCCTTGTTCAAGGGATAGAAAACCTAGTTTTTCGTAAATCTGCGCATTTGGTGTATCTAGATTTTCTTCTGCATCACGTAGGGTCTTGACCGCTAGTTTTATTTTGTCTGCCGAATAATAGGCATTGGTGAGGGCAATGTAGGACGAAATCTCGTTGGGTTTAAGCGCTACTGCATTGCGAAGATGAGAGGCTGCATCGCGAAGGCGATCGTCGTATTCACCATTTTCGAGTGCATGTATCCCCGCATTGTGCTCCTGGGCCCAATATCGTTGAAGTAGATTATCTATTTCCACACTTTGAGTGGAATCTATACCTAGACGTCGAGCCTCTTCAAATGAATTGTAGGCAGTTTGATAGTGATAGGTGCGCTGAATGGGCTCATCTGTTTCTGAGTAAATTAGATGAATTCGTCCTTGCGCAAACCAGAGTAGCTCGCTTTCCGGACGTCTTTCTAAGCTTTCTTCAAGTTCCTTTAACGCCTGAAAATAGGCTTCTTCTTGTACCAAAGACTCCACTGTCTTTAGTGTATTTGAGCATCCTAAAGAAAACCCGAAGGCAATTATTACTGCCCATCGGGTGAAACTAATCATCTTCATTGAAAAAGATTTACATGTTGCTGGGACTTTTCATCTCAGCGAATTTCCGATTGGTGTGTACGCCTAAGTTACATTCCTGCCTTTTCCATCGCTGCTTCTGCCTTTTCAAGCATTCCGAGCGCGGTGTAAATGCGAAACAATGATTCCCAGTAGCTGATATTTTCTGGATCTAACTCAGCTGCGCGCTCATAATTTTCCATTGCAAGTGTAGCCTCTGCTTTTGCTAATTCGTCTAGACGCATGGCCTCATCGTTATCTAGAGTGTTATTTCGAAGGTCAAACAATGCAGCTGATTTGTTTTGATAGACTACTCCAAGGGTGTTAAAGATCATTGGATTTTCTGGCTCAATTTCAGCTGCTGTAACCAAAGCCGCTTCAGCCCGTGTAGTAAGTATATCAATTTGCCCGCGCAATTCTTTGTTTATTTCGTTGAGCTCTTCTACACGCACTATATCCTCGTCCCGAAGATCATAGATAAGATCACTATTTGCACTCACAGAATCTGATAGAGTCATCACTCTTTGATAGATTTGGGTGCCTATAACAAGCCGGTACTGGGCATTACTTGGATCATTTTCTATTAATCCCTCGACTAGTTCTAGTGCCCGATCGGTGTCACCAGTTTGAAATAGACCATCAGCCATTTTTTGAATTAGAGATGTGCTGTCAGGGTAGAGTGCTAAGCCTTTTTCAAGTGCTTTAACTGCTATATCTGGTTTACCCATAAGGAAATTATACGAGGCATAACGATCGTATTCAGAAGCTTCGCCTGGATTTTTAAGCTCAATTACTTTGGCCATAGCGGCTGCAGCTCCTTGGTAATCACTATTCATGTAATACACTTGAGCAAGAACGTCATAAGATAGAGTAGAATCTGGGTTCGCTGTAGTGGCATTCACTAAATGCTGTATAGAGTATTCAATGGGGTTTTGAACGGTGGCCATAACTGAATCATCCAGTGCATATTCAATAGCCTTGTTATGCTCGCGACCCCAGGCATTCAAAATAATATTGTTCACCTGTTCAGCTTCTGCAGGAGCTTTTTCCATATCAGCAAAGGCGGAGCGTGCATCAATCAGATTGGATCGCATTTCACTGTATAATGCTTCACGTGAAGTGATATCGTCTGTTGCCCCAGCTTTCATGTTCATCGCAAGGCCGCGATAGTATAAAGCCATGGCATTGTTGGGGTTAGTCAAAAGAGCAGAATCTGCAGCAACAATGGCCGCTTCATAATTTTGGGCATCGATGCTGTCTTTAATAGGTTTTACTAGTGGATCACCAGTACAACTGGCAAAAACGTATACAGCCAGTGTAAAAAAAAACATTCTTGTGGAAAAGATTTTCATGGTATTAAACTTGTGATAAAATTGAATTCTTTACTCTTTTATAAAGTAAGTATATATAGTACTTTGTGCAATAATAACGCGAAAGCAATCTAATTATTTAATATTCACCTAATTAGCAAGTTATGGCGACTTCAAAGACTCAATCCACGAAAAAAATTGTAGCCACAAATAGCGCTCCAGCAGCTATAGGACCCTACAGCCAGGCAGTTATTCATAATGATATTGTCTATTGTTCTGGACAAATTGCCTTAGATCCAGCCACTATGGAAATAGTGGGAGAGGATGCCAAAACCCAGACTCAACAGGTTATGAAAAACCTAGGTGAAGTGCTGAGTGCTGCAGGCTCAGATTTTTCCAAGGTGATCAAGTGCTCTATTTTTTTGAACAGCATGGACGATTTTGATGTAGTGAATGAAATTTATGGGTTATTTTTCACCGAAAATCCGCCTGCTAGGGAAACTGTAGCTGTGCAGACGCTTCCTAAACATGTATTCGTTGAAATTAGCTGTATAGCCTCAGTCTAAGAACCTGTGGGGTTGAATAGGTGTATATTAAAGCGCAAATAGTGTAATAAATAGTTCTGTAATTTTATGAATAGGCCGTATTGTTTTTTTTAGCTATTAAGCTGTATGCCTCATATATATGATATAGATAAATAATTTACGTAAGCAAAAATTAGTTATGATGCATTTTGCTGTAGTTTGGTGGGTTTTCTGAAGAATTATATAAGAAATTATAGGAATATTTTGCTAGAATCTAAGACGGTGGTAGAGCTAACGGACGATGTGTGTGGTCTGTCTTTCAAAGCGATTGCCAGCCCCGTCCAGAATCTGATAGCTAATTTCGAGAGTATCTCCTCTAGCGGCCGTCCAACCTGGCCTATAATAAAGTATGGTGTTATCTTCGTAATCGAATTCAATAATTCCTGGTTGGTCATTCACAGTAATTACAGATGCTTGGGTTATGATTCCAGAGTGTTCTTCATCATAGCGAAGTTGCACACCTGTAGTACCAAAGACAGTCGGTTCAACCCGAATATTGTACGCTTTTGGGGCTACCGTATCGGCCCATAATGTAAAAAGACCACTCTCAGAAATGTTTGCTCTGAGGATTCCACCATAAATGTGTGATGAGATTCTTTCATAGCTCTCTTCGTCTGGATCGTACCTGTATAGTCCAAGTTGCTCTGGTATTCGCTCATCTTCATCCCTATACCCTTCTAGGTAATCGCCTATAAACCACTCCACGATGATGGGTTTTTGTAGGGGTAGGGGTAGGGGTAAAATTCCAAGAATAGGGATATGATGTCCTGTGCTGTCTGCTGGAAGTATTTCATCATGAAATACACCTAGGCTCAATGTGTCTGAGAAACTATGAGGATGGGCATACCAGAGGATTCTCTGATCTTGAGTTTTGACTCGGTGTGGTTGTTCGGGATAAACTCTTCTTATGGTATATATGGTTTCGTTTTGAAACCAGTATCCAGTTTGGTTCTTATTGAATGGAGCAATTGGCCAATCAGTCTTATCCGCGTTTAACGACCAGCTAAGAGAATCGTTTACGGCAATCCAGTCCGGGTTCCACTGCCAATCACTAGGATGGATAATCGAGGCATACTCATTGATGCTCGAATGGTTATATGTTACCGGTTTATCTACTTCGAGTAGGTAGTTTGCTCGTGATTCATTACCAAAATAATCTTGGACTATAAGCTCGAAACGTCGAGCTCCTGAGATAGATGTATTTAAGGCTTGCCCTACACCTGGGCTTGAATTCATCGTTTTATAGAACGGAATCTCAGGACCATCTTGTGGGAAAAAAGCTTGAAAGCTTCGTCTTCTGGAAGAGTGAGGGGCCAAACGGTCATAAAACATCGCTTCGTTATCGTCAAAATTTACAGCATCTAGTCGTTGATATACCACTGTATCTTTTAGGCTTGTGGATTGTTCTAGGCCATGATCAACCAACCATGCTTGGTAAAATGCATACTTATTATTAACCTCATTTGCGCCATCAAAAATATCAAAGGCTACACCCACCGGCCCTCGAACAAGAATTTGCCCAAAATGAGTTTGGTTTGGAAATTCGGGGTCAGGTGTGACGGAGCCGAACACTTTGCGTTGGGTTAGTCCTTCAACTCGGCTATTGGCAGCCAGTGGAACGACCATTAGTGATCGTATAGTAGGAGGTATTCGATCCTTAATGGACAACCCATATTCTAGAGCATTCAAAGCGCGTTCCTGTGGGTCTCGTAGCTCAAAGTGAAGGTGAGGTGGACCAATTCCAGTAGATCCAGTGTAGGCGATGCGTTGTCCTCTTGAAACAGGGAATAAAGGGTTAGTATTTTTTTGAAGCTGTGAGTTGGATGTATAACCTAGATCAATGTCGATTTCAAAACGATAACCTTGTACTAAACGAACCGAGTCAATATACTCCTGAAGCTCAGGTGAGAATCGTTGAAGGTGGGCATATACACTAGTATATCCGTTAGGGTGTGTTACATACAGAACTTTACCATAACCGCGTGCACTTATAGCCATCCGACTAATATAGCCCTTTTCGCTGGCAAGTACGGGATACCCCTCGCGACCCCAGGTTTTTATATCTATTCCGCTGTGAAAATGAGCTGAACGGGTTTCTCCAAAAGTACCTGATAGGTGTCGTGAACCATCAATGGGCCAGCGGTAATTTGGCACAAAAGAAGTATCGGCGTTGGATGCCCAGCCCATTTTAGTTGCGGGTATACTGAAAAGGAATAGCAGGATGCCAAAGATGAAAGACTTGAACATGAACATGTTATTTGTCTACTGTAATCTTAACGTCTAAATGAGATTCTAACTCACCAGTATTACTCATTAAGACAGCACGGCAATGATCACCTGCTTTGACTTGAGATACCCCCGCAGGGGTTCCGGTGAAAAGTATGTCGCCTGGGCGAAGGGTAAAAAGAGTAGATAGATAACGAACTAATTCTGGTAAAGTGAACAACATACTGGATAGTTTGTCGCGTTGTCGAATTTGGCCGTTAACAGTGAGTTTAAGTTCGTAGTCTTCCAAGTGCTTTGGAAAGAATGAAGCAGGCTTTGGGGTGAAATGGCTCACTGGGCCAAAGCCATCAAAGCCTTTGGATACCGCCCATGGTTCTCCCGCTTTTTTTGCAGCGGATTGTAGGTCACGAGCAGTTAAATCAATGCCTACGCCCCATCCTGCAACATAATCCCAGGCTTCATTTTTGGGAATATTTTTACCGCCTCTGTCCAAGGCAACCACCCATTCAACCTCATGATGCACCTCATTGGATTGAGTAGGTAATTGGACGGTTGCTTCTGCACCCACTACTAAGGATCCTATGGGTTTGGTAAAAATGAGGGGTTCCTTCGGTATAGGGGAATTCATTTCAGAGGCATGTTCAGCAAAATTGCGTCCAACGCAATAGACAGTCCTTGCGGTAAGCTCATTACCGTTTGCAGTTTTTAAGTCGCTAAGTTGTGGCCAAGCGGGTTGAAATGTACTATTCATCATATATTTAAAATACAAATCGCTAGTGAATCTTGGATATAAAAAAAGCTTTATTTCAGAGATAGAAATAAAGCTTTCAAAAATAGATATATAAATACAGTTATAGCTAATTCATAAAAGATTTATTAGCACATAAAGACCTTTCTTATCTTAGTTTCTAATTGATTCTACATGTACAAAACGTCGACCGCCTTTGGATTTGGAAAAACTCACAGTACCTTCAGAGGTAGCAAACAGTGTGTCATCACCACCTCTCATTACATTAGTACCTGGATGAAACTTAGTTCCACGCTGTCGTACTATAATTCCGCCTGAGCGTACTAATTCTCCACCAAATCTTTTAATTCCTAGTCGCTTTGAGTTTGAGTCGCGTCCGTTCCTAGTTGAGCCTTGTCCTTTTTTATGTGCCATTATCGTATCCTCTTGAATCGATTACTTTTAACTTAAAAATTCGATTAACTCAGCTTTTTTCATGCTTGAGTATCCTTCAAGACCTCGCTCTTTAGCTAGTGCTTTGAGCTCAGCTACTTTCATTGAATTAAGATTCACAGCTCCCTTGCTTGCTGCCGGAGCAACTTCTGCTTTGGGCTCTTCTTTCTTAGTTGAGGTTTTTTTCTTGATTCCACCTAAAGTAATGCTATCAATTTGAATTTGTGACATTAACTGGCGGTGACCATTTAACTTCTGATAGCCTTTGCGTCTTTTCTTTTTGAATATCAATACTTTGTCGGCTTTTACTGTATCGAGCAGAGTGGCGGTAACCTTTGCTCCTTCCACAATAGGAGTGCCTATTTTCACACCGCTGTCTTCTTTTACTAAAAGTACCTGGTCAAAACTTAGTTTGTTTCCTTCTACGTTTTGTTTGTCAACAAATAACGTGTCATTTTTGGATACTTTGTATTGGTGTCCACCAATTTCCACAATCGCGTACATGGTACGATATTTTTGATTAAGTAATAATTTTAAAGCTTGAAAATATAAGAGAATACTTCTTTAAAAAAAAGCTTTTGTAACTAAAAAGTTCTCTTTTGATACTAGGCAACTTTGGCAGGGGCTCTTTGAAATCCTTGGCGATTTACATGACCAATATACTTCCCGATAATGCGAACCTCCTCAAATATGTCAGGAGAGACATTGATATCGTCATATTCTTCGTTTGCAGCCTCTAATCGAAGACCTTGATCATCCCAAAAAATACGTTTTAGAGTTGTCTCACCATTGTATAAGACAGCGCCAATATCCCCGCTATTTAACTCTGTATCCATAAGTAGAACAAAATCGCCGTCATAGATATTGGCATCTTTCATGCTGAATCCGGAGACACGCAGAGCAAAAAGTTTGTCTAAATTTGGAAATAAGTTATTTATGGTTAATTGCCCTAAATCTGCTTCTACTGCCTCTTGCAAATATCCGGCTGCGATAAGCCCACGAATGGGAATTCCTAAGCCATGAGCCTCGCCAAGTAGTTCTTTTTTATCGGGTGGTAAATCGTACTCCTCCTCTTCACCTTTGACTAAATATCCCTTCTTTAGTAGAGCTTGAATGTTTTGAGTAACACTGTTGGGAGATTTGAAGCCGAAATGATCAGCTATTTCTCTGTATGTAGGCCAAATATCATATTCTTTTTTATACTCAACGATGTAGTCAAAGAATTCATGTTGTTTTCGTGTCAGATGTACTAAATCCATGATGTAGGGTTTTTTATTTTAGATAGAAATTCTTTCTCAAGTGGTAAATATGTCACGTTGCATGTATATCATACATAATGTATAATATATGTGTAAAAATCAATATGAAATGCTTTCATTATTTCTTCATATTAATTGTATCGGCCTAAGTGCCTGCAAAACCCAGAATTGCAATATTTTATATGTACTATGATTTATCAAGCTTTTGTTATTAATCGCTTTTCTGTAACTAATATTAGCCGGTTTGTAACCTTATCTTTCTGTATTGTTGTTGGTTTTATTTGTGATGTACATGCGCAAAGTGGGGCAGTACTTACCCCTGAATCCACGGAATTGTATGTGGATTTAACAAAAATTAACCCAGGTCTGACCGCGCAGATGCCCCCTTCGGATGCTACTGTTTTATTTGATGGGACTGATTTGGTAAAGTGGCAGGCCATGCAGCTTCGAATAGCGGGGGATATGCCTGGGATAATGAATAGTATAGCCGATTATGAACCAGGGAAAATGACTCAGTCGGCGCAGTGGGAGGTAGCCGATGGGATTATGACTGTGGAGCCCGGAACAGGAGCGATTGAAACCAAACGACCTTTCGGTGATATGCAGTTGCATTTGGAATGGAATGCTCCGGTGGCTGAGGAGAAATCAGGGCAAGAGTATTCAAATTCGGGGGTATTTTTTATGGGTCTCTACGAAGTGCAGATTCTGAACTCTTATGAAAATATGACCTATAGCAATGGTCAAGCCAGTTCGGTATATAAACAGCACATCCCGCTGGTGAATGCTTCTCGGGCACCGGGTCAGTGGCAAAGTTATGATATTATTTTCATGGCGCCACGATTTTCGGAAAAGGGAAGCCTAACTGCACCAGCACGCATCACGGTATTTCATAACGGTGTATTGGTGCAGAACAATGTAGAGCTACTGGGACCCACTACCTACATTGGCGCCTCTCATTACACCCCGCATCCTAGTAAAATGCCCCTGGCTTTGCAAGATCACGGGGATCCAGTGCAGTTTCGAAACATCTGGATTCGGGAGTTGTAATGACCGGAGCCTCAAAGTATGTTAAGGCGAAATTCTGCGAGCACCCACTGCTGAAAATTCCGCTGAAAATCTTTGGAGTAATTAGGCTTTTTTTGTCTGAGTTCATCAGATTCTAAGGAATCTGTTGATTTTGCCTCTTCTAAGGCTCTATTTTTCGATGCATCATTTTGCCGCCTGTCATCAAGATCAAGCTCCGCGCCGGCACAAACATCTGCAGTTTGTCGAAAGTCATGGTCAAGTCCTGGGAATACCTGAATGGTTGTGTTAGCCGAGTTTCCGGCTGCTTTTTTCAGTGCACTCACTCCCCACTCGGCCGATACGTAATAGTCTAGTTCTGCAAAGGCAAAATAAGAGGGTAGTCGAAGCTGTGCCAGATGAGGGGCGGGACTAAATTCACTAAGTTCGCTAAGATGGCGCCAAGTTTTAATGAGTGGGAAGACATTTACCCAGTTTAAATCGGATATTGCTTTTTTTTCTGACTTGTCGCGGGCAACCTCCTCTGGTTCACTTGAACAGAGAAAGCCATTGTAATATTCGTGGGTGATCCGCAGCTGGGTGTCGTAGGTTGGGGCGGCTAGCGATGCGATAAAAGCCAGAGAATCTCCGTATAGATGGCCCAATATTTGAGCCACAGTCCCGCCTTGGGAATGCCCCACCACTCCGATACGCTTGGGATCAATATCTGGATGCTGTTGTAGAAATTTCACCGCGGCTCGAGCATCATCAGCCCGTTCGTATAAGTCGGTGCGATGCCAACGTCCTTCAGATAAGCCAACCCCCCGTTTGTCAAAATACATTAGAGCAACGCCATGTTGAAGGAAAATCTGTTCTAAATTTTCTCGTACAAAATCAGTATATAAACCGGTATGGGTAGAGTTTGGTCCACTACCAACTAAAAATACAATAACAGGATGGAGTTGGTTATTCGGATCAAGGGAGATCTCACCTTTGAATTCTCTTGACGGCTGAGGCTTAACCAGTTCGCCATGTAATTCATAAATCGTATCTTCATATTTTTTTTCAGCTTGACGGGGGGTCAGCGAAGTATCCTGCAGTGCTACCTGCCGGCTGAGCACATTACTTGACTGAAACCAAACATCTTGGCGCTGTTGAGCTTGGAGTTCGGTGATTGAACAGTGAAGCACCCCAACAGCAAGGCCTGCTAAAAGTGCAATAACATAACCCGATAATGGGTGAGATATATGGATACAAGAGCAATTCAAGCCTATTTATTTCTGGTGAGATCTTAGTTTCCTTTCGGAGCAAAGGCCTGAATTCCTGTAATTTCACGCCCAAGGATGAGCCCATGAATATCATACGTTCCTTCGTAAGTGTTCACCGATTCCAAATTTACCATATGATGGATAATCCGATAATCGCCTGTAATTCCATTTCCTCCGTGCATATCTCGCGAAACACGTGCAATTTCCAAGGCTTTTCCGCAGTTATTGCGTTTGGCTAGTGAGGTCATCCCAGGATGATCTCGTCCTGAATCTTTCAATTCACCCAGGCGAAGCGCCAACATTTGCATGGAGGTAATGTCAGTGAGCATGTTGGCTAATTTGGTCTGGATGAGCTGATTGGCAGCCAGGGGCTGGCCAAATTGTTTGCGGTCCAGCACGTACTGCCGTGCGCGTTGATAACAAAACTCAGCAGCTCCAATGGTTCCCCAAGCAATTCCATAACGGGCGGAATTCAGGCACATAAAAGGACCTTTGAGACCTTTAATATCAGGGAACATATTTTCGTCGGGTACAAACACATCGTCAAACACCAACTCTCCGGTTTCACTCGCTCGCAAGCTCATCTTGTATTTAGTATGCGGAGCACTATAGCCTTTCATCTCTTTTTCAAGAATGAACCCGCGAATAACTCCTGGATCATCCTTGTGTTCTTTGGCTTTAGCCCAAACTACGGCGATATCGGCGATAGGGGAATTAGTGATCCACATCTTGGCCCCGTTGATTATCCAACCGCCGTCGGTTTTCATGGCCGTGGTGACCATCCCACCGGGATCGGAACCATGATCAGGCTCGGTAAGTCCAAAACAGCCTATGATTTCACCAGCTGCTAATCGAGGAATATACTTCTGCTTTTGCTCTTCCGTCCCGAATATAGAAATAGGATACATAACCAGCGATGACTGCACGCTCATGAATGAGCGGTAGCCAGAATCCACTCGTTCCACTTCCCTAGCTACTAGACCATAGGCGGTATAGGATGCGCCAGCACCCCCATATTCCTCAGGAATATTGACCCCTAACAAACCCATTTCACCAATTTCTTGGGCAATTGAAATATCGAAAAACTCTTCAGTATTACCTTTTAGTACACGCGGTTCAAGCGAGGATTGAGCATAATCACGAGCTGTCTCCATAATTAGGCGATCTTCCTCATTCAATTCGGATTCGAATAAAAAAGCATCATCGATATTAAATAAGGTTTTTGACATGATATCGTTGTTTTAAGTCAATTAGGCGTGTTATAAGAAAATATTTGCTGCTCTTAAATTTAGTAAAAAGATGGATCAATGT
>PCAT01000113.1 GCA_002730655.1 Balneola sp. | reverse complement strand
CCACGTGTTGAATGCTGTTTTGTGTCTTTGAGCTTGAAGTGTAATAAGTTCCTTCTAATAAAGTGTAACCTCTTAGCTGATCTACGAATCCTTGAATAGAACCTGCTCTTCGTCTCTGCTCTATCGAGAAGAAGCACTCGTAGTCTTCGCAATATTTTTGAGTCTGATACGGTATCATAAGATCAACCCCTGGTTTATTTCCAAACTTCTTTCCCTTTGTGGCTAGATATCGAACTCTATACTCTGGAAAGAGATAGAATCTGTCCACGACTCTTACTAAATATCCTGAGTACTCGTACACTCCACCAAAAGCGATTGGAACCCCATCTTCTTCTACCAGATTAAACTCGGCATAATGCTCCCATCTCTTTCTCATTCTTTTTGGACTATAATTTTCGGCATTACGATGATTGTCTTTTGCTGCTTTCTCGAACAGAGGAACCATCGTTTTAAAGTCTACTGATCTTATTTTCATCATAGCACCATTTTATGTGGAAGCTTTTGAACGTGGCGAGTGTCACCATAACATACTAATCTTTGCCAACACTTAGGATTATCTTTAGGTTCTCCCTTACAAGTATAGTAATGCCCCGGTAACAACGTCCATTTTTTCTGATCGTATATTTCATTAAGTTTCTTTACTATATTTCTTGCAGCGTTGACTCCACCGGTCTCTTCTCTTGATATGACTGGGGTAAGGCCAAAGCTCTGACAGAACGTTATCTGTTTTTCTCCAGAGTAGTACCAATTATGTCTGGTTGGATTCATACCTTTTCCTCTGACTTCTGGAGCAAGATAAGTTCTATACATGATACGAGCGACTTTTTTATTTAGCCAAGAGTCTGGAATCTGAACTCCAGAGAAACCGACTATCCACTTACCATCGTACAGTATCCACCAAGCTGCAGCTCTATCTACCTTCAAGTTGATATAGTTTTCTGATCTTAATCCACTTATAGTCTTAACATAATTCTGTAATGGAGTCAAGTACTCTGGTGACTCCCACGTATTAACTACTTTAAACATCAATATCCACCTTCATTATTAGTTACGTGCTCAAAGAACGGCGCGACTTTAAAATTTTCTGTTACTCTACCACGTCTAGTGCTGTTCTCGAGAACAGTAGTCTTTCCATCTGTATTCCAGTTTACGAGTTTTATCCATATCCCCTTATACACTAGTCTTTGTTTTGGATCTAGTGGAAATAAAAAGCTGTCTTTTTCCTGTCTACTATCCGGATATATCCAGTTGTTTTGCCACCACCTAACGTAGTCTTCTTTAAGATTAAGTTGCTTACAGACTATATTGATGAGACTGTCCATACCCATTTGATGAACTCCTTCCATATATCTACCAAGCTGACCGATCGTCTTAAATCTTACTACTACATTTTTAATATCATGTCTTTTAAACATGTCTATCATTCTTGCTGGAGCTTCTTCATTAACACCATTGACAATAATACAACCAACGTCTCTTAACAAATTATACTTGTTAGCATTAATCATGGCCTGAATTTTCTTTTTAGAGCATCTCATCTCATCTATTTTTTCATACCAATCGTCGTTGTCAACACCATTAAGGCTAAGGTACAAATGCTTTAATCCAGCGTCTTTTAATCCTTTTACATAGTTTTCTCGAGCTAGTCTTAAACCATTTGTTAGTAATGTAACCCTATGGCCTGTATCTAAAATACGAGTAATGAGTTCTGGTAAGTCTTGACGCATTGTTGGTTCTGCACCTATAATACGAATAGCAACTCTCTTTGGAAACTTCTTAATGGTTTCTATCATGAGATCTGCATCCATATCAGGTATCTCACGATTAGGTATGTAACAGTTTTTACACATCATATTACATCGATGAGTGACGTCTATCACAACATCTGTAAAGTGGTTATCTTCTGGTTCCAGCTCGTAGTAGTTGAGTTGTGTCATTAAATTTTCCTAGTAGTGCTACTCTATCGCCATTCGTAGTATTTTCTATCTCGTGCCGATAACTAGCATTGATAAACCATATCTCACCTTTTAACATCTCTATAGGATGTTTGTTACCTTCTACTTTGTAAAGATGAGAACCCTTTAGCATTGCTATAAATCTATGACCTTTTGGTATGTCAATATGCCATGGTATCTTTTTATCTTTTTCTAAAATAGCGTATCGAAGATCATACATATTTCCAAATATGTCAAACACCTCTGGCAACCAAGTGCCACTAAGGTGTCTTTGACTGTAATGTTCTAGAAAGCCATAGTCTCCAAAATCGACATTATTTTTTTTAGACTTTTCAGTTGTGTCAGAGCTGTTAGAGCAGTCTAGAAGTCTTTGCTCCATAAACAGCTCTGGCATATATCCAATAAATCTAAATTTAGGTAGCTTTCTATATTGAACTATCTTCTTACGATACTTGAAAGGCAACATATATCAATGTTCCTAGTATACTAAAGTTGATAATCATATTAACGTAGTGTGGATTAGGTGCCATAATATTTCTCCTTTTATATACCAAAGTATGCGGATAGGCCGAAGACTTCCAATAGCATAAAACTAAATAAGAGTAATAATATACTCCATACGATAAGTTTACCACTAAAGTTTGTCGCAGCCATCTTGATTGCGATGAGTTCATTACCCAAAAATCTGAGTGCCAGTTCAAACTCGTTGTGTTCGTTCTTCATGACGATACCATTTTTCTTTTCTTCGGCCATAAGTTGCTCCTATTGCTTTTCGCTTACATACCTGTATAGCTCATTAGCTCGTTGAATAATTTCATCGGGCTTGTACATATTTGGTACGTACTTGTCGTACGCTTGTTTGATGTCCTCGCGCTTTTCCATCGCTTGGTCCATCATTCGATACATAAAATCTTGTTGCAAACAAAATTCTGTATCAGCCATCTCTTTGGCCATTCTTAAAGTTTCGAGTCTGATCTCGTATGGGTTTTTAGACATATTGTCCTCCTGTGTTGTGTGTTATAGCCTAACTAAAGTAAGGCTTCCATTCTGGAAAGTAGTTTAAGATGTTATCACCTCTTAACTTATCGCGAGCTTTAATATTAGCAATCATCACATGTTGTTGCATCTCATTATGCTCGGCTTCTTCCAAAAACTGTATAGGTTTTTCTATCTTTTCTAATATATCGTAAGAATTTCTATATAATTTATCTAAGTAGAATTCTTTTAAATCAGGTGGCATGCTCTTGAGCGTATACCAAGCTGGTCTTGTGATAGTATTAAAAGTAAATACTTTATTTTCTAACTCTTGTGCACCTCTTACAAAATCGTCAACGTACCCTATATTTAATGGTCCTACCGTAAGAGTAAGTCCTAAACTGACGTTTGGTAACGTACTTATCAGTTTTATATTTTTATGAACCTCTGGCCACTTTGACGGGTATCTTATATAGTCGTTTCTATCTCCCCACATTTCTAGAGAGCACTTATAGGTTACTCTTTCAAACTCTTTTAAAAGATCGTAGATATACTGCATGTTTGGATGTCCAAAATTATTTGAAAAAGCAAATATCTTTTTATCTTTGGCCCATCCTTCTTCAACACATCTTTCTAGTATTTGTACGTATTGTTTGATTAGCCAAGTTTCTCCTCCTACTAATTTTATCCTCTTGGATTTTCTAATCATATCCCAAAATTCATCTTCGTCTATATCGTTATCTTGATAGTTAATTAGTGGAAAGCTGAAAGGAATCTCTGATCCTGATCTAGACATCATTTTTTCATTTTGCTGAGCGTACGAAAATTCTCCTAATAACATCCACTCTTCAGATACGGAAGAAGAATCAGCAAAGTTACAAAATAAACACTTTAAGTTACAATAGTTTCCAAATAATTTTAACTCTATAGTATGAACTTTATTTGGAGTTGGATATTCTTCTTCAGGATTGTCTACTACAAATTTTACTAATCTATCTAATTCTTCTTTGTATTCTTTGTCTCGCGCTAAATCTTTGTTATACAGTTTTCTAATGTTCTCAAATCCGTTATACTCCACCTCTATACATCTGAAGCATGTTCTTAAAGTGGCGTCTCTTTCTTTATTTCCATTTGCCATTTCTTTTCGTAAGTTAGCAAATTCAGGCTGATTCCATATACCATTAAGACCTGTTTGAGAAACGTGTTTTTTAACATTCACTGTGGTATTGCAGCAAGGATGCGCAAATCCGTAAGTTGGTACGTATAAATGAATAAAAGGCTGAGAGCAGAAGAAAGATCCTTCTTTTTGAATTATACTATCGAGCATCTTACTATAATCTTGTCGCGAGTTTTTTACAGGAGAATTTTGTACCACTTTCTCTCTAAGATAAGAAGCTTTTACTAAATCTTCGCTTAAAACATTAAGTTTTTTACTTGCTTTTTTACTTTTAATTTTCATTTTAACCAATACTTTAAATTTGGAGAGGATACTTGGAATCGAACCAAGGTAAATGGATTTGCAGTCCATCGCATAGCCACTCTGCCATACCCTCATAGTGGAGAGATTCTGTTTCCACGCTCTCTCCGGGCGCATAGGAATTACGCGGCTTGCGCGAACTCCTGAGGTGCAAAGTTATCGTTTGCGTTTAGTTGAACGTTGCGTTAACCGAGCTTCCGCCGGATAGCTCCACTTTGCTACTCAATACCTGTCGATCCTATTTCGCCCCCATAAAAAAACTCGATAACAGTGTTTTGGTGGAGGCGCCGGGTACCGCCCCCGGGTCCAGTCTATTTTTTACTTAGCTTCATCGCTATATACTATATATTATAACATAAAAATTAATCAATGTAAACGATTATTTTTATAAATAGTAATGAAGAAGAGGAGTTGAATATGATAGAAGTAGGTGCCGCAATAAGTATTGCGACAGGAGCTTTCAATGCTATCAAAGCTGGATTCGCCGCCGGACGCGACATCGAAGGCATGTCAAAAGATCTTGGAAGATGGATGGGCGCTGTTAGCGACATCAAAAAGGCAGAAGAATATACTAAAAAACCTCCATTATTTAAAAAATTATTCGCAGCTGGATCGGTTGAAGAAGAAGCCATGCAAGTCTTTATGGCTAAAAAGAAAGCCGAAGATATGCGGAATCAGTTGCGTCAGCTAATTACACTTACCAGAGGTCCAAGTGCATGGGACGAGCTTCTTAAAACAGAAGCAGATATTCGAAAGAAGAGACAAAAAGCAATATATGATCAACAAGAATACAGAAGAAAAGTTGTAGAGTGGACAGCGATAACTATCGGTATTGCCATTGTAGGTAGCTTTTTATTCTGGTTACTAGTACTAGCTTTGAAAACAAGAGGCGTACTATAATTGAAATTATGGATAGGTACATTTCTCTTTTTTGCTTATACTATATTGGCTCATGCTGGAGGTAAAATCTACGAACCACAAGATCGTAAGTATGGACAAAAGAAACCATATACCAACCAGCAAAAAATAAACAGAGGCCTTGGCGATAAAAAGAAGAAGTACACCACTTGTAGACTTATGAAAAGACTAAAGTCGAGGACTACTGGTAGACAAGCGTGCGTTTATCGTGGAGGCAATAAGACTTACACTTTGATGTATGAAGATAACTGTCCAGCTCAGTATAGATGTGTATATAATCCTTGGAGTAAAGAACCAAATATTGACGACATAGTCGATAGTCTTAATTCAATAAAGAAAGGTAATAAATAATGTCAGGTAGTCCAGAGAGATACTGTAACAAATGTAAATGTAGATGTCATTGTTATTCGCCAGAGTGTCCTAATTGTCCAAATGATGTATGCTATACATGTGAGTGCAAGGAAGAGAATTGATTCACGCTTTTTTATTAGTGTTTTTGCTTGGTGATGTTAAGCAAGGTGGCCAACCTATGTACTTTCGTAATATTAACGATTGTAATTATTTTGCGTCAAGAATAGTACAAAGATACGGTAACTACGCTCACAGTTACTTAGTACCTGAAGAGCATAGAGCTACCGCGTATTGTAAACCAGTTTATATTAACGAAAAAACGCCTACTCTTTATTAGTATCATGTACGTAAAGTTGGATAACAGCGTAATGTAAGATCTTTAATAGATCTTTTCTAGCTTCTTCTCTAGTACCTTTCTTACCATATCTTTGAGCGTACTTTAAAATATTACCAATACAAAATCCTGTCCCATGGCCACCGTCGATTATAAACTCTGTGGCTTGAAACTTCTCTTTTGAATAGTGGCTATCATATGTACTGTTAATATGTTCTAACAGCTCTTTGATCGACCTGTCTTCTTGAAACTTATATGGTATTCTCTTCACTACTTTTTCCATGGCCTCTGCCACTTCTTTACTTACAACCTTTTTTTCTTTTTTCATTTTAAAATTTAAAACATCGTCAACAATGCTACTCACGTAAACCACTCCTTATGCTCCTGTTATATGAAACTGCTTTTCTTAAAATACTAAACTCTTCACCAACATCTCTGGCTGAGTTCAAAATAGCAGCGGTGTCCTTTGGAAAACAATGTCCGCCAAATCCTTTTTCTTCTGTAACGTAAGAATGATTATCACCAATTCTTTCGTCATCAGTAACGTATCTTCTTACTGTTTCGAAGTCTGTAAAAGTGGCATCACATAAATCTTTGACTTGGTTAAAGTATGCAACTTTAAGAGCTAAAAAGCTATTCCTTAAATACTTTGTCAATATGAGTTCTTCTGCCGCAGCGGTTTTAAAACTTATATCTGGAAAAGCCTGTCTAAATATTTGAGCCCAAAAGTCAAAGTTGTTTTCACTAATGTACATCGTTTTCTGCTGAGCAAAATCCTCAAGAGCCGTATTGGCTCTCAAGAACTCAGGGGAAAATGATATATCTTTTTCTGGTACTTCTTCAGCCAAATGTTTCCAACCTTCTAAGCTGATAGTACTTTTTATTAAAATAGGTTTGTACGTTGACTGTTTTACAACATCGTACACGTTTTGCATGTTACACCAGCCATCTAATCCTTCTGGTGTCGATACGCATATAATCAATGCGTCATATATTTTACTGTTAATGGTGTCGTCGTTAATGGCTGGATCTACCACTCTAATATCGTGATAGCTTTTAAGAGCTGCTTCTACAGCCTTTCCAACGTAACCATATCCTGCGATTACAATTTTCAATTTGTTTCCTTATTATCTTCCTCTGAGGAATCTTGTTGCGGTTGCGATTGGGTTTTTAAGACCTTCATAGGTCTTGTCAATGAACTTAATATGCTTTTTAAGATTATCATCTAAACTGTCTACTTTACTTTCTATATTATCTATCTTAAGTTCAAGCTCATTTAATTTATCCATTATATCGTCATTGGTATACATACTCACTCGTGTTCTCCTCCAACATCATTCTTATCTAGTTCTATTCTCTTGCCATTATGATACATAGCTCGAGCTCGACTTGGAGTACGATATGTCCAATTCATAGTTTTTGCAGAAGAGAATGTAGCAACAGTAACTACAATTGCTCCAATAATAAACAGGTGTGCGATCGCAGTCATTCCAAACACCCACATGCTTCCAAAATACATTGAAAATGCTACGCACCACATCCAAGCCAGTATTTGCATGGCCATGTGTCTTACGTTTAAATCTGGAATGTGGCGTAATGGATTATTTTTATGATCCATTACAGAGTTCCAAGAGTCATATATAAATTTTCTCATCATCTTTCCCATCTATAAAATATATGTTCGCCAATCTGCATTGTCATAGTTTTAGTGGCTGCCCATTCTGGTTTCACGTATTCTGCATGATAGTGTGTGGCGCCATTCGTAAAATCTTCTAGTTCATTATGATATGTTTTAAAAGCTAGCATTTGAATAAAGCCATATAAATCTATATCTACCTTTGGTATCTTATCGCCTTTGCCATCGCAATACCAACTAAACTGGCATCTGTGTCTTACTGGATACCAAACTTCTGGATCTTTCCAAGATGGTTTAGTAGGACCTTGAGTTACAACTTCGCAATAAGAGTGAGGATACCTATCGTCCTTAACTCGATTTCTAGTAACCATAGCTACTGCCATCATGCCTTTCGTTGGCTGATTTCGAGCTTCCCAGTAAATATTATCAGCTAGGCATTTCTGTTCATGTATGGCTATATGAACCGAACCTGCACTAGCTTCGTATGCTGGAGCTGGTGTACCACAAAACGCTAGTCCACCGAGCATCACTAGGGCGGCTGTGCCGCCCTTTACCAATGACATGGTCTTAACCATAAGGCCCATGAACGCTACCCCAAAATTCATTCCAGCAATTATCCACGACGTCTGATGCGATGCCGATATCAAAATGTGATTTGAGGCCAAGTTGTTCGTTAACCCAAGACTTTACTTCAGAAGTGTTTTCTGATTCTGAAATCTTGTTTTCGAAACCGTCAATACCAAAGATTTTCTCTTCAATATCCATCATGTAATTTTTCACTTTACCCATAATATTCTCCTTCTTTAAGCTACGTGATAGTTAAGATTTTCAAGGACCCACTTACTACCTAAGTCCTTTGCGATCGCTATGATTGCATTGTCTCTTGGAAGAGTGTCCATGTACTGAAGCTTTTTCATAGCGGTGTGAGTCTTTCCACATACGATTAAGTCATTTACGTTAACGTAATCTATCCAATCAGCCTTGTACATCTCAGCCATATCTTCCTTTATGGCCCAATCAGACTTAGCTTCATTTGCAGTTTCAACGATTAGTTTACCTAAATTTTTTAAAACTAACTTTTTCATATCTTCAACTCCTTAATTTTTTATTTTATAAGTATATTATACCATAAAAAAAAGGCTTTGTAAACAAAAAAATCACCTCAAAGTGAAAAAAAATCACTTATCACTATTCATCATAGCCACCCAATTAGGATCTTGTCTTAATTTCCATAACATCCAGTCGTAGTATCGAGCCGGTTCTGGACCTGGGTCTTGTATAGTTATAGTTTTACCATCAACTGTGTATGTCTTTGGCCATTCTGGCGGATCAGGTAGAGTAACGTGCGTACCTAAGCCAGTCATATCTTGCGTATAATTATTCATCATCTTTTTCCAATACGTATTTTATATTACAGTAACCACAAACTGCTTCACCGTTAACCATAGTGTAGTAGACTCTTGGATGACCTAATTCGTCTCCTCCATCACAATAAAATCTTTCTTTATTTATGTAAACTACTTGTTGGCTCATGGCAATACTCCTTTATGAGTGGAAATATATCTCCAATTACTGCTGCGCACGCTTGAGCTATTTCAATACTTTCTTTTTGCGTGCCATTTGCTGATCTTAATTCTATAAAATGTATCCACGATCTAATAGTTCCATGAACATAAAGACGTGAATTTGTCAAGCCTTCCGGAAGAACTGCTCGAGCTACTTCTTTTGCTATTCCATTTTCAATAGCCCACTCGTAAGATTTTTTAGCTTGGTTCCAAACTTTACTTTGTTCTTTTAACCAACCCATCTGTAGATCTACGTCTTTAGTAGCAATCGAGTTTTGTCTGTTTTTTTGATCTTGAAGTCTCGCTTCTCTTAAAGTAAATTCAAGCTCTTCTACCGGATCTGCATATCTTTGACTGAACTCTTGGAAAGAGAAACTTCTGTGCCTAAGTATCTGCCTCGCGATATCTCTAGTGGTTTCTATCTCCAAGTTAACGCTAACCATCTCGAAAGGCGACCAGTGTTTGTGTTTGGCAAGGTAACGTAACAGCTTTTCTGACGTTTTACTGTTGTTTTGGTTCGAGGGGTTCGATACACGGGCGCAATACGCGATAAGTTCCTGTAGATCTTCATTCATCTCTCCTATAATTGGTGGCCTTGAATAGCTTATCAGCTTAACCTTCATATTGGCGCTCCTTCAAAATCGTCTGAATCATTCATTATTTTCTCCATAACTTTTCTATAACCCATCCAGTTGGATCTATTTCTGCTGGATGAGAAACAAAGCTGTACTTTCCAGGGTATTTATGGTGGTTGTTGTGTAATCCTTCTCCAAAAGTAATATAATTGCAGAGAGTATGATTTGTACTTTTATCTTTTATATCAAAATTTCTATAACCCATCAGCCCATGAGTAAAAGCGCTCTGTATTCCACCAGATAATCTAGCAAATCCTACTGGTATCAAATAACAAGATACAAGATAAGTAGGACCAAGTATTGCTAAAAATATAATATAACTCAATATAATAAACCAATAATAGTTGTGTGTAAACATTACAACTGGATCTTTTAATAAATCTCGTAATTTGACAGTAAAAGACTTTGGAATATTAACTGGATTGTATAACATAAAAAATGTTTTAAAATATCCTAATATCTTTGGATTATGAATGTCTTTGTCTGTGTCTGCATTCTCATGATGGTATCTATGCACCGCGCTCCAATGAAGAATACTACCACTCGTACTTAAAGTAGCTAAGATCGCCAATAACTTGTGCTTTATATCATCAGTTTTAAAACTCTTATGACTAAAATATCGATGCTGACCAATTCCTTGTCCACATATAGCAATTAAAAAAGTAAACAATACAACTAATAGTATGTCTGCTTGTCCCCAACACAAAATTAGAGATGCAACTCCTAGAAATTGTACTGTTCTAAGTAACCATATTGGATGCCATGCTATCATTTTGTGCTTTCATTTGTTCTAATAAACTTCGATATTCTCTAATTACGCCTAAGCAATTAGGAATATCATTTCTATAATTTATCCAATGAGGCTTATGGCTTTGATTCCAAGTATGACCATCAGCTTTCATT
>PCAT01000073.1 GCA_002730655.1 Balneola sp. | reverse complement strand
TTTTATCTCATTTTCAATAATTATATCGTATAAATCTTCTGTCAAATTTTTTCGAGTTCCAGACGTATCCAATAATTCTTGAATTTCAGCAGCTTTTTCTTTCTTTCCATCTTTTTCCAGTTTTAAAATACAATCCTCGATCAACATATCTGCACGATATCGTTTTTTAGACTGCTTGTCATCGATCATTGGATCATTAAATCCCCCAACATGGCCAGAAGCCTCCCACACTTTTGGATGCATAAAAACAGCTGCATCTACCCCGACAATATTTTCATGGCGTTGCGTCATATCTTTCCACCAGGCATTTTGGATATTTCGCTTTAGTTCAACGCCTAAAGGTCCATAATCATAAACCGCACTTAAGCCACCATATATCTCCGAGGATTGAAAAATAAAGCCTCGTGCTTTGGCCAAGGACACAATGGTATCTAAACTATCTACATTCGACATCGTACTAGTTTTGTTATTAATATTTGAACCTAAGGAAAGATACCAATTCTATTCGGCTATTTAAGAACCCTTTTTTAATTAAAAATATTATTTTTACCTATTAAGTAAATAAATGTGTGCTGACTAAGTTTAATAACTAAGTCCATATACTAATTACTCTTATCTTTCACTCACTCTAAAAACATATGAACGTAGGAATATTAGGCGCTACAGGCGCTGTCGGGTAAAAATTTATTCGCCTATTAAGTAAGCGCCCATGGTTTACCATCACTGCTTTAGGAGCTTCTCAGCGCTCTGCTAGCAAACCATATGCAGAAGCGGTTAATTGGATTGAAGATGTTCCCATGTCCGATGAAATAGCTCATTTAACAATTAAAGAGTGTACACCTGAGGCACTTGGCTCTGTTGATTTTGTATTTTCTGGGCTGGATTCGAATGTAGCAAGTGACATTGAGGCCTGCTTTGCCAAAGCCAGTATTCCTGTAATTTCTAATGCCAAAAAGTATCGCCAAGATCCTAATGTACCTTTATTAATTCCAGAGGTCAATCCAGACCATATCTCACAGATTTCAAGTCAGGACGGATTCGGATGGATTGTAACGAATACAAACTGTGTTGCAGTACCCCTCTCGCTCGCACTCAAGCCGCTACATGACCGTTTTGGTCTTAAGAATCTTTCCTTGACCACTTTGCAGGCTTTATCTGGCGCTGGTTATCCAGGGGTATCAAGTTTAGATATTCTAGCTAATGTCATTCCATTCATATCAGCTGAGGAGCCAAAAATTGCACCAGAAACACAAAAAATATTAGGATTATTAAACTCAACGCTCATTGAACGCCCATCATTTACAGTGGATGCAACTTGTACTCGTGTTCATACATTTAATGGACATATGGCAGCGGTAAGTTGTAGATTTTCCACTAAACCTTCTTCGGCGGAAGAAGTAATTCAAACCCTCAAAGAGTATCCAAACCCCATTGCAAATATGAACTTACCTACCTCGCCTGCTCAACTGTATTATCTGTACGAACAACAGAGCTATCCTCAACCAAGACTTCATGCCGATTGTGATAAAGGGATGAGTTTACATATCGGGCGAATACGAGAAGGTGATTTCTTTCACATTAACTTCGTTTGTATGGCTCACAATACAATTCGAGGTGCGGCTGGTGGGGCTATTTTGAATGCAGAATTATTTCATAAAAAAGGCTATCTAAAACAGATATAGGACTGGATCGTCTTTTACTCTAGTTTATGATGTCCGGTACTTTTGGTCAAGTTCTTTTAGCTTTAGTTCCGAAAGTGCTAAATTGAACTGAGAAACCATGTTGGCTAGTGCAAGCCTATGCGCTCGTTTAAACGAAAAAACACGTTGGGTTAGTTCGTTGCCAGGAATAGCCTCAAGTATTTTACCACTCTGAACATGAATCCATAATCGGGTGCGGAACCATCCTAACTTAGTTTCTATAGCATCGATATCCTCTAATGCCAAGTGATGGGTTTTAATTGGCGATTTATATGCTTTTATCACTGCATCTTTTATTTGGAACTCTAAATATAATCTGTTCTTTTCTAGGCGCATGATGCCCTCAACTCGCATAAAACCACCGTGTACACCGTCTATATAAAATGGGATGTTTTTCATAATTCAAATATACTCTAAATAAAAAACAAGTTTTCTTGTAAGTAATTCCTCTTTACATACTTATCTAGAATCGATACTACTTAGGCTTAAAACAAAGATTATTCTACACTAAATCGAAAAGTGCCTCTTCTAAATCTTCGTACATATACGTGAATCCAATGACCTCTAAAACTCCCGCCTTCATTCTAATACTGTCTAGAATTGGTTGGGCACCCTCTCCAAAAATAAGTTTTAGGGCAAAGCTTGGAACAGTAAATAGGTTGAGACTATGCATTGTTTTAGCCAAAATGTGCGTAAATACATCCATTGTTACAGGCTCAGGAGCACACATATTTACGGGCCCCTCAATATGGTCATTTTCTAAAAAATGTATGATAGCACGGGCTAAATCCCGTAGATGAATCCAGCTCATGAATTGAGTCCCAGGTCCAATAGACCCACCTAAACCTAGTCGAAAGGGAATGAGCATACTCTTTAGTGCCCCACCATTGTGACCTAAAACAATTCCAATACGAGGATTAACCACTCGTACTCCTAACTCCTTGGCTACCTTCGCCTCTTTTTCCCAATCGAAGCATAGCTTTGCCAAAAAATCGTCCCCAGGTGAATCTTCCTCCCTGCACCAATTTATTCCAGCATTTCCATAATACCCTGCTGCAGAAGCAGATATGAATACTTTAGGTCTATTTTTTGACGAAGTTATTGCTTTGACAAGCTTCCTCGTTGATTGTATGCGAGAATTGTAGATTTTTTTCTTTACACTTTCAGTCCATCGTCCACCAATTAACGGTTCACCGGCCAAATGAATGACAGCATCAGCTTCATCCATGATTGCATGTAACGAATCATCCCAAGATACATAACGTAAGTTCTTAGCCTTATCCGCTTCATATTTATATGGATTTCTAGTGATAATTATGAGCTCATAATTTTTTTGTAGAAGCTCTATACATATATCTGAACCTATAAATCCAGTGCCACCACTCACTACTATTTTTGTCATCCTATCCCCTTATACTTTTCGTAATTAATTTAATGAACAAGGTAGAATATCAAGCTAATAAATTAATGTTTTAGCTTAGCTATTTTTTGGTGACTAATATTATCACCTAACTAGATTCGACTACGCAACATAAACCAGAAAAAATCAAACACATTATTATAAACATACTATATTTGTTCTCACAAACTAAAAATTCTTCAATACCATTCTGCTGTGAATCTTACATTTTCTTTACATACGGGCGTGCGAATCTTTGTGGGAGCCATATTTATACTATCCAGTATCGGCAAATTCATTGACAGCAGTGATGCTCAATATTTAGTTGAGTTACTAAGTATGAATATTTATTGGCTCATTGAGTATAAAGGAATCATCGTACTTAGCATAACCATCCTTGAGTTAGTCCTTGGTATTCTATTGGTATTGAACCATTACACTTTTTGGTCCTATCTCACATCTGCACTCTTAATTTTATCGCTATCCTCTGTTCTCTTATTTTTTAAATTCCAGGGAACTCAGGTAGCAGCTTGTGGATGTTTTGGTGCATTTGATTTACTTTCTGGCCCTAATGCTACCCTTACAAAAAATGGAGTTTTGATGATTTTGATCATTTATGGCATATATGGAAATACCAAACTAGCAAAAACCCAATTAGTCGATTAAAATATAAATCGAATGTAAACATACGCTGCCGGAGCAGCCAATAATAAAGCATCAAACCGATCAAAAAATCCTCCATGCCCAGGAATTAAAGCCGAGGAATCTTTTGCATTCGCTTTTCTTTTGATTTTGCTTTCTAGTAGATCTCCAATCGGACCGAAGGTAGCTGCCAATACTGCCATTGGAAGTAATTCAAGCAGGGTTAAAGGCTTATCAAAAGGTATTACAAAATAAACTAATAGCATTCCCATAAAACTACCTAGATAACCAAATACTAATCCTTCCCAAGTTTTATTAGGACTGATAGTAGGTGCTAATGGATGTTTGCCAAAGGCTTTGCCTCCAAAATAAGCCAAACTATCTGCTCCCCATACCATGAATACCAACATAATGGTTAGTATAAATCCGTCTACTTTCGTCCCAAAATTATCAATCAATATAAGACTAAGCATACCTAATGGTGCATAAAGGCCAGCAAAAAAGGTTGAACTCAGCTTTGGGATACTAGCGGAAGAGGAACTAAATGTTTGCCTTGAAACAAACAGTAAAAAAAGAAGTAAGCCTATTTCAAAGACGTAAGGAAGTTCTGTTGATAATAAAACCCATAACCCAAATGAATAAGGAAAAATTGAGTCGCTAGGGGTTAATGCTCCATCTAATAGCCTGATTAACTCAAATTGAATGAGTAGGGTAATTCCTATAATCATTGTTTTAAAATACCACCCTCCCATCCATGCCATCCATACAAATAAAATGGCAGCAGGTAGTGCTACTAGAATTCGCTTGAGTGAATTACTCATCCTATTTGCTTTCTAGATCTGTCTGCTTAGATTGTTCATCCGCTTTTTGCGTAGAAACATTCTCAGGATTTAATAACTCTTCAGTGAGTGCATCGTCCAGATTCGCTTCTGGAATACTATCTAATAAATTAATTGCCTTTTCGGAATACTCATTGGGAACATATAAATACATAAGCGCCATTTCACCAACCACTAAGCTATACGCTGTATCACGTTTTGATAGAATTTGTGAGGGAATATCATAATCCTTCAAAAAATTATGACATAGGTTCACTTCAAATTCCTGCGTACTTTCTAAAATACACGTCCAATCTCTTATTTCGTTGGGTTTGGGGCTGGTAAACATAGAATACTCCGCTAGTTAGTCGGTGGTATTTGGCGATGAGGTGGGTACACTTGCCAAATATCGTTTGTGTAAGATACTTAATAGCGTAATCAGTAACACAACTGCAAACAAAATCCATACCCATGGTAAATCGGTATCACTACTAAGTTCTTGATCAAGTATTTCTGGGTAGATAGTACTCAAAATAACCTGACCTCCATTGTTCGCTAAATGAGCTGCCATAGCAGGAATAAGGCTATTAGACACATAGGTTATGTAAGCGAATAAAATCCCAAGCGCAGCAAGGGGCAAGATTCGGGTGATTTGCAGATGATATGCTCCAAAGATGAGACCTGATAGTATTATAGCGGTCCATATACCCCAAGACTTTTCAAGTGAGCGCTGAACATAGCCACGATACATTATCTCTTCACAAATAGAGGGGACCAGTCCAATATGAAAAAGGCCCATCCACAAGATATTTTCAGAGCCTAACAATTTAGCGATCATTTCATCCATGCTTTGTTGCATTTCAGCCATCCACTCTGGTACCGGTAAGAATGCATTTAGCCATCCCAGAAAAACAACTGTTGGTTGAGAAAGTATCGTAAGAAAAATGGCCCAAAAAACATACTTATAAGTATCTGAGTCAATTTGCAACCGCAAAAAGCGCCTCCTACTACCCGAATCAGCCGCCAAGCGAGTAACCAATAAAGATCCCAATGCAAATACAGTTATTTGCCCAGTGGTGTTTATCCAAAAAAAGACCGTTGTTTGTTCAGTAAGCACCTGCATAAGTGCCTCGATATTAGCAGTATCTTCCACCAAAAATACTGCTGCAATTACTCCTACTATTCCACCCACCAGATTAAAAGCAATAAAGGCAAGAAAAACCCAAATAATTGCCATTACGCCAAGGTTAAATCCATTGCGCTCGTACCAAGACCCATTGGTAGTGCCCGAGATGGCGGTATAATAAACTGACATGAGTAAGAGATATAAATTAAAAGTAAAGAGCCAACTCTATGAGTCAGCTCCTAAATATGAATAAATTATGAACGGTAGATTATTCTTCTTCTTTGGCAAATATTTTTGCACTAATAATACCGGATATGAGATTTATAAAAATATACATTGCTAATGCTGAAGCAAAACTTATAATTAGACCTACTAATGAATTAGGGTCAGGAATAAATGATTGAGCCATATCTATTTCTTCTTGTGTGAGTCCTTGATCTTCAAGACTTTTTATGGTTGCCTCAATAATTGCTTCATTCATCCCAGTATCAATGAATTTAGTCCAGAATAATGATAGACAAAAGGTGACTATACTTGTAATGATACCAGAAAAAACACCTAATAGAGCACCTTTACCAATTGGATATGTTAAATTATAACCTTTAGCATACATCCAATTAGAAATGATACCTGCAATTGATGCAATCAAACATCCGATAATAGTCATACCAGTTACGCTTGATCCAGCAATAGTCATGTAACTTGTTATCAATTGAATTACTGTCAAAACTGTTCCAGTAATTAATCCCGCTGTTATTACAGCATTCCAATAACTAGGCATGCCATGATGAGTTATTTCTTTAGCCATTAAATTGATCTTAATTGTTAGTGTGTTTAATTAATTTGCATTTTTATTTCATTTTCAAAAAAGATAGACACCCATAGGTCTCTAAATAAGTATTCTATAAACACATATAAAATAATGCATTAAAACTTAATATTTTACCCAAAGTTATACGTTAGGCGAAAAACTATCCTTAGAGGTAATGAATACAGACGCCATTAGCCCAAAACCAACTCCTAATAATAATCGAGAATAGTGAGTATTTGTCCAAATATCCAAGGCATTTATTAATACATCGAATCCATTTAAACCAGCAAAGAAAAATAAAAAGCGCAATGCTAGATCTTTATGAGGCCAAATTTCAAATCTTGCTGTTATAGCTTTTAACCAAAAACCAAGAGCAAAAGCACTATATATTCCAATGCAACGCGAACAAACGCTCATTTGAGCTCCCATGAAATCAAATGATCGAGATGGATCTTGATGACATACCCAAGAAAAAAATAAATAATGCCAATGAAAAGGGGCTAAAACATCATCGGCATACCATCCAGGGCCAAAAGCTAGTATCGCTAACATACTACTACCTGTTAACAGTACAAGATTAGCTCTACTAGAAATTCCAGACTGTACGGAGATCCGTTTCATTTCACAAGGCGTCTAGTAAATATTTAGGCGCCCGGCATGGTTTTCTAGTGACCGAATTCATGAATACCAAACTGACCTCACCTAATGCACAAAGCTGATCTCGTTCTTGGGCTACCACCTCATAATAGGTAACCAACTTAACAGAGGGCAGCGTATATATATGTACCTTAATGAGGATTTCCTCATCGTAGTAAAGCGGGTGCTTATAATCAATTTCGGAATGCATCACCGGTAACATAATTCCATCCTTTTCCATGGTGCTATAATGTACACCCATGCTTCGAATCATTTCTGTACGGGCTTGCTCAAAGTATTCTAGATAACGCCCATAATACACATAGCCCATCTTATCCGTCTCACTATACCTACTTCGTAATCGATGTTCAAAGCTATGAATGGGTATGCCGTCTGGGAATAGGACCATAGTCGTTTATTTATAACATCCCATCGCCGAATATTTAGCTATCCTTTGATCAATCAGTTTTTCCGGACTTTTTTTCGAAAGTATTTTTAGACTATTAATAAGTTGTTTCTTCACAGCGATAGCTGCCGCATCATAATCTCGATGCGCCCCCGCTAAAGGTTCTTCTATTACGCCGTCAATAATACCCATTTCCAATAAATCAGGGGCCGTCAACTTCAAAGCAGAAGCAGCTTGTTCCTTGTAATCCCAGGTTTTCCAAAGAATTGAAGAACAGGACTCCGGTGAAATGACGGAATACCAAGTATTTTCCATCATATAAACCTCATTCCCCATACCTATTCCAATGGCACCACCACTAGCACCTTCCCCTATAATAATAGTCACTATTGGTACTTTTAGCATAGCCATCCTTTTGAGGTTTCGGGCAATTGCCTCAGCCTGTCCACGCTCTTCTGCTTCAAGTCCTGGAAAGGCTCCAGGCGTATCAACCAGTGTCACAACAGGTATACTAAATTTTTCTGCCATCTCCATTAGCCTGTATGCTTTGCGGTAGCCTTCAGGATTTGCCATACCAAAATTGCGATACGTACGACTAGCGGTATCCCTTCCCTTTTGGTGCCCTATTATACAGACTGTTTGGCCATCCACCTCGCCAAGTCCACCCACAATCGCCTTATCGTCTGCATGAAATCGATCACCATGTAATTCAATAAAACGATCACAAATACGATCAATATAATCTAGAGTGTAAGGGCGCTCTGGATGTCGTGCTAACTGAACCCGTTGCCATCGAGTTAAATTCTCGAAAATATTTTTTTGAAGGCTTTCTACTTTAGTCTTCAAGCTCTCCACTTCCTTGGTTAGAACTCCTTCACTACTCGAAGAAAGCTGTTCTAACTCTTGGATTTTTTTTTCCAAATCAGCAATGGGTTGTTCAAATTCTAAATACTGCATGTACGATCAAATTTAATTTATCAAAATATAGCAAATCCTCGCATTTAAAAGTGGGTTTCTATAGTTGGTCTGTTTCAGGTTTTTCATTTGAGAATATAAATGTTGGCAGCGAGAACACTCCCTTACAAGCGACCAAATAGACTCCGAATTTTAAGGGCCCAGACCCTCCAAATAGCCTCTCTAACAATACCTTTGGACATTTTAGACACTCCTTCTTCTCGTTCCCTAAATATAATAGACACCTCCTGCAATCTAAAGCCAGCTTTCCAAGCTCTAAAATGAAGTTCTATCTGAAATGCGTATCCATTGGATTTAATTCGGTCCAAAGAAATAGACTCTATAACCCTACGATGGATACATTTAAAGCCTGCGGTAGTATCTTTTACTGGCAAGCCTGTTATCCATCTTGCATAAATATTGGCACCATACGATAAGATAAGACGACTTAGAGGCCAATTTACTATGCTTATTCCGTTGGCATAGCGTGAACCTATAGCAATATCCGTTTCTCCGCTTTGAACGGCTTCTATGAGTCTAGAAACATCTTCTGGTGGATGTGAGAAATCCGCATCCATTTCACAAACTAATTCATAGTCATGTTCCAAAGCATATTCAAAACCTCGGACATAGGCCGTCCCTAAACCTAATTTACCCTCTCGCTCAATTAAATGTATACGGTCTGGATTGGCTTGCTGCTGCTCTTTAATTCTTTCCGCCGTACCATCTGGTGATCCATCATCCACAAAGAGTATGTCCACCTTCATATCCAAAGCCATAAGCGTATGAATCATACGTATGACATTGGTCGCTTCATTGTAGGTTGGGATAATGATTAAAGGATGTTTCTGCATGGAATTATTTTGGCTTACTGACCTTTACCTTTAATCATTGTAATTATTGTGTTGATAATAATTTTTATATCCATACGTAACGAAATATTTTCAACATAATACAAATCATACTTGGTTTTTTCTTTAACATCATCCAGTGAGGTGTCATACTTCCATTTAACCTGAGCCCAACCTGTAATCCCTGGGCGAACTCGTAATCGTCGCATATATAATGGGACTTGATTTTTAAACTGCTCTACAAAATGTTCACGTTCGGGTCTAGGTCCTACTAAACTCATTTCGCCTCGAATCACATTGTAGAGTTGGGGAAGCTCATCAATACGTAATTTGCGCAACCAATATCCGATTTTTGTAATTCTTGGGTCGTTTTTTTTTGCCCACATAGGTCCAGTTTTTCGTTCAGCATCCTGTACCATAGTGCGAAATTTGTTGATAATAAAAGGTTTACCATTTCGTCCAACTCGTTCTTGACGAAAAATAACAGGCCCAGGAGACCCTAAACGAATAAATAGGGCTACTATTAGCAAGAAGGGAGCTAACACAATCAATACAACCACCGAAATAGTCACATCCATCAATCGCTTGACAGCTTTCTCCCAAAGCGGCATAGGTTCTGGAGAAATTTCAATAATAGGCATACCAAAAATCTGATTCGTTTTGGTTAGACCACTCACAATTTGATAAAAATCAGGTAACAGCTTTAAACGAACATCTGGATTATCCAGTTTAGAAATAATTGGGACCAAATCTTCTCGACCATTTGCTTCTACTGCCACCAAGACATCCTGGACTTTATACTCGGCAATAATTCGATCAATGTCAGAAAGTTGCCCAATCACATCCTCAGGATAAATACCCGATTCAGCATCGAGATCATTTCCATTGACTTGGATGTACCCAATTACTTCCATACCCAAAATTTTGTTACGCATAAGATCATCGAAGGCCATTTTAGCATTTGACCCGGTTCCAACAATTAATGTTCTATGCAGCCCCCTACCTCGTTGGGCATACAAACGTTGGGTAGTTCTAATAACAAAACGATTGGTAATGGTAGCCGCCAAAACAATTACCCAGTAAGAAAAAATTAGCCCTTGATGGGTACTACTCTCAGTAAACAACCAGTGATCCCAAATAACATACAACACCAGCCCTCCCAATACCACAGCCTTTACTACCTGGGTAAATTCATCGAGCCTGGAGATTAAATATAAACTCTTGTACAATCCTGATAAAATAAAAACTACAAGCCAATAACCGCTAAATATTACTCCTGCACTAATCACAGCTAAGCCAAAATCAGCCAATCGAGGATCTAAATAAGCCGAGAACAAAAAATGAAAGACGAACCAACTTGCTAATAAAAGCAAGTAATCAAGGGCACTCGTCAATATAACTTCGCGATATCTTTGCACAGAAAGCAAATGGATGGTTAGATTCGTAATTTAAATCTTTAAAAAGTACGGATTTTTAGTCTGTATATATAACTGAAACCACTTTATGCCTTTATTTTGTTTCAACTACACAATTCATGTTCCACAAGCAAAGCGCGACTAGGTAGCTTAACTACTGACCATGGGGTCATAGAAACACCCATATTCATGCCCGTAGGGACTCTTGGAACAGTAAAAGGTGTATCACAAGACCGTTTAAAAGACCCTATTCGAGCCCAAATTATTTTGGGCAACACCTACCATTTATATTTAAGACCTGGCACCGAGATCATACAGGCTTCCAGCGGATTACATGGTTTTATAAATTGGGACCGCCCCATATTAACTGACTCTGGAGGGTATCAAATTTTTTCCCTTTCAGATATACGAACCTTAGACGAGGAAGGCGCTCATTTTAAAAGTCATTTAGACGGTTCTGAACACTTATTTACTCCAGAGAATGTAGTAGATATTCAGAGGATTTTAGGTTCAGATATCATGATGACTTTGG
>PCAT01000072.1 GCA_002730655.1 Balneola sp. | reverse complement strand
TATTGGTTAGATGATTAATAACATTGATTTGGGGCGTTTTGGCATGATCTTGGGCCCTTTAATGCTCATAATTATGCTTTCTTTGTCACCACCCGAAGGGCTTAGCCAGGAAGGTTGGTATGCTGCTGCGGTTACTGTTTTTATGGGTATTTGGTGGATTACCGAAGCCGTACCTATTTCAGTCACGGCTTTACTACCTATTGTACTATTCCCAGTGCTTGGGGTGCAAGCTATAGCTGCTACCACGGCGCCCTATGCCAACCCGTTAATATTTTTATTTTTGGGTGGCTTCATTCTAGCTATTGCTATGGAAAAATGGGATTTACATCGTAGAGTAGCTCTAGTAATTGTATCTAGGGTTGGTGTGGCACCCAAGTCTATAATCTTAGGATTTATTGTCGCAGCGGCCTTCCTTAGTATGTGGGTAAGTAACACTGCTACAGCCATAATGATGCTACCTATAGCTCTTTCCATACTCGCATTAATAGATAGAGGAATGGAAGGTGCTGATCATTCAGCTTCGAATTCAACCAAAGGAAAAACAAATTTTGAACTCGCTCTCATACTCAGTATTGCTTATGCCTGTAATATTGGGGGAATGGGAACACTAATCGGTACTCCACCCAATGCTCTACTTGCAGCTTTTATGTTGGAGAATTATGGAATTGAAATTGGATTTTTGGAGTGGATGAAAGTGGGGGTTCCTCTCTTGGTTTTATCTGTTCCATTACTTTATTTTGTACTTACTTGGTGGATTTACCCAATTCGGATTACTGAAATACCTGGGGGTAAAAAGCTAATTGCAAAAGAGCTTGATCAGCTGGGTGTGATGACCAATCAGGAAAAAAAAGTGGGCACTTTGTTCGTTTTAGCGGCCTTGCTTTGGATGTTCAGACCAGCTTTGGCTCCCTATCTACCTGGTTTATCGGATGCAGGAATCGCTATAGCTATTGGGGTTGCACTGTTTTTAATTCCTGCAGGTGAACAACGCATGGCAACCGAAGAAAAAAAGGATGAAATGGATACAGATGCTTCTAGTAGCATTAATGACAATGATGTCTCGTCCGATGAAGACCAAATAGGTAAAAATTATGAGGGTATTTTGCAGTGGAAAGATGCACAGCGCTTACCATGGGGAATCTTATTATTATTTGGCGGGGGATTGAGTATGGCTTCTGCTATTAGTTCAACTGGTCTAGCTGCTTGGATAGGGAATGGAATTGGTGGTTTGCAAAATTGGCCTATAGTTTTGTTGATTGTTATTGTGATTGCTCTCATGGTATTTTTAACTGAAATGACCAGTAATACCGCTTCAACGGCTACTTTTTTGCCGATTCTAGCATCTATTGCGATTGGATTAGGTGAGAATCCCTTACTTTTTGCAATTCCAACCGTATTTGCAGCTAGTTGTGCTTTTATGCTTCCAGTAGCGACCCCACCAAATGCAATTGTTTATGGAAGTGGGCTTATTACCATTCCAGAGATGAGTAAAGCAGGACTTCTACTCAATCTACTTTTTATCGTACTGCTATCTATTGGTGCACTCACATTTTTCGGTCTTGTTTTTGGAATTGAAATAGGAGCGCTACCCGATTGGGTTAACTCTTAGATGGCATAGCTTTGAGGAAGCGATAACTCTCAGGTCCTTGTTCAAAGAGTAGATCAATAAGGCTACAGTGCTCTATGAAGTCACCATGGTGTTGTGGATAATAGAAGTCAGGTAAATAACTTGTCAGGGCATTAGGAATAGGACTCATGTAGGTATTTGAATTGCACTCTTGTATGTAAGTATATCCTGAATGTTCAAGAGCTATTTCAGTTGCACTCGTTTTTAGGTAAATAGATTGCTTATTACGAATAAGAACCTCAGCGTTTTCATTAATGTCATAAGGCTCGGAGATGATTTTTACTTTTTCTAATAAATAATTTAAAGAAGTAAATTCGAGTAGTCCATGAAAAACATACTCGTTAAATTCCCATAAACTTTCATGTTTTGAAGCCTCCTTGATTAAGGCTTCAAACTCTTTCCAGTAATAATTAAAATAACGTGCTTTAGAATAACTGTGTTGGACTCCACGTAAAAAAGGATTCCTCCAATTTTGCTTATTATCGATTTGAACCTTGGATATTATTTTTTTTTTATCGTCTGTACGAATAGGGAGACCGATCCATTGGCGCTGCTCTCTGTTTCGTATTGCAGCACGATGACTGCGACCTTTTCGCGACCAAGGCTGACCTCCTAGTATCAAAACTTGATCTACACGAAAGAATGCGGCAAGGTCATATACATTTGGTGCAAAGCTGCTTTGGATTAGTAGTTTCGAGCACATTGGCTGGTTATTATTCGGATTTGGATTTAATTCAACCCTGAAATAAAAATAATGTTCAAATAATTTACACAAAAAAAGATTACTCTAATTGGCTCAAAAAAGGAAGGAGTTGCCAGTAAAACCTACTTGGATTATGCCTTTATCAAAGTGGATTATTCGTATCTTAAGTTAAATGTTAAATTTATGAGATTATGAGTGTAAGAGTTCGTTTTGCCCCTTCACCAACGGGGTTTTTACATATTGGTGGATTACGTACAGCCCTATATAATTATCTATTTGCGCGCCATCATAAAGGAACCTTTGTGCTTCGAATAGAGGATACAGATCAGTCTAGATATGTTTCCGATGCGGAGCAGGATATCATTGAATCATTAGAGTGGGCAGGTATTCAGATCGATGAAGGCCCTCATAAACCTAGCTCTTTTGGTCCATACCGTCAAAGTGAACGAAAAGAACGTTATCATAAGTTTGCACAACAACTAATTGAGCAGGATCATGCATACTATGCCTTTGATACTACAGAAGAAATCGAAGAAATGCGGGAGCGATTAAAAAAGTCGGGAAATCCCTCTCCAAAGTATGATTCAATTACTCGACAAAGTATGAAAAATAGCCTAACTCTGTCACAGGATCAGGTTCAGGAAAAATTGCAACAAGGTGATGAATATGTAATTCGTCTAAAAGTCCCACGTCGCGATACCGTTAAATTTAAAGATGAAATTAGAGGGATTGTTTCATTCGATACGGCCGGATTGGACGACCAAGTTTTGCTTAAATCCGATGGTATGCCCACATATCACTTAGCCAACGTAGTGGATGATCACACGATGGAAATTACTCACGTTATTCGTGGGGAAGAATGGCTGAGTTCGGCGCCTAAGCATATGTTATTGTATAAAGCATTTGGTTGGGAACCGCCTACTATGGCGCATCTGCCACTGATAATGTCACCAAGTGGTGGAAAATTATCTAAGCGAAAAGCTGAGACCGAAGGTATTCCTGTTAATACCAAAGAATATCGATTTGGGTATTATGAGCCGGAAGCTTTAATCAATTTCTTAGCATTTTTAGGATGGAATCCTGGAGATGATAGCGAAGTACATAATATGAGCTCTCTTTGTGAAAAGTTTACTTTAGATCGCGTTAGTAAAGGTGGAGCTGTCTTTAATTATAAAAAGCTTATGTGGTACAATGAGTATTATGTACATCATCATAGGACAATAGAGGACCTATTGCCCCAAATACAGCAGATGTTTTCAGCTAGTGGTTTAAAAGCAAATGATGCAACTTTCTTGAAGATGGTAGTGACGTTGCTTCATGAACGAGTCTCTAAAGTAGATGAGTTTGTACCTATGGGCCGTTTTTTCTACGAAGCTCCTAAAGATTATAATGAGAAGGCCCTAAAAAAGTGGAGTGATCAGAGTGCAGTACTTGTTAAATCTTTTATTGGGCGCTTGATTGAAATAGCTGAGCAAGAATTTACGGCAGTTGCCATAAAGCATGCCTTAGAAGCTACTGTGGATGCAGAGTCTGTAGGTTTCGGTAAAGTTATGATGCCCGTTAGAATCGCTTTATCGGGTCAAAGTTTTGGGCCTGATTTATTTCCTGCCATGGAATTAATTGGGAAGACAGAGTGTCTTTCACGTATGCAAACCGCAGTAGGGCGTTTAGGCTAATCCACATTTATTTTAGCATCCTTTAGCGCTCGTATTTTTATACCCATATAAGCATAAAAAATGGTCATAAAGGGGCTAACTAGATTAAAAAACGCAAAGGGGAGGTAGGTAAAGGTAGCTACTCCTAATACATTTGCGTGATATGCTCCACATGTATTCCAAGGGATTAGAGCGGAGGTGACGGTACCTGAATCTTCAAGTGTTCTACTTAGGTTTTCTGACGCTAAGCCTTTCTCTTTATATGTGTCGGTATACATTCGACCAGGCACTACGATCGCTAGATACTGATCAGAAGCAGTGATGTTAAAAAATATACAAGTACCTGCTGTTGATGCTACTAAGGATCCTGTTGAGTTAACAACGCTTATTATAGATTCTGCTATTCGCCTAAGCATTCCTGTGCCTTCCATCACTCCTCCAAAAATCATGGCAGAAACGATGAGCCACACTGTGCCCAGCATGCCATACATTCCTCCTGAATTTAGTAAATCGTCTACAATCTCTTGACCAGTAATAATTTGTATATCGCCATAAAATGCTTTCATGATACCTACATAGTAGGCTTCTGCTGACAAGTATTCATACTCTGAAACGATTAAAACAGTTTCTGGCTGAAAGATTGCGGCAAAAATTCCTCCTAATATTGCCCCAAACATAATCGCTGGTATCGCAGGAATTTTGCGAATAATCATAATAACGACGACAATAGGTACAATAAATAGTACTGGTGAGATGTAAAAACTTCCTTTGATAGCATCTAGGATTTCTTGTGTACTTGTTGTACTCCCACTAGAGTCCTGCATAAGTCCAATAATCAAAAAGATGATAAGTGTAATTGTAATAGAGGGTACCGTAGTATAAGCCATATATCGAATGTGAGTAAAAAGATCGGTACCAACCATAGCCGGAGCTAAGTTAGTGGTATCGGAGAGAGGAGACATTTTATCACCAAAATATGCTCCAGAAATAATAGCGCCTGCAACTATGCCTGGTTTTAAGCCTAAAGCAGTGCCAATTCCGATTAAAGCAATTCCAACGGTAGCCGCTGTTGTCCATGAAGAACCAGTTGCAATAGAAACTATGGCACATACAATAGTGGCAGCGACCAAAAAAATGGTGGGGTTTAATACTTGTAATCCATAGTAAATCATGGCAGGTACTACGCCACTTAATAACCAAGTCCCTGCTAAAGATCCGATAAGTAGAAGTATAATAATGGATGATAAGGCTGAAGAAATACTTTTGACGATACTATTGCGTATCTTTTTCCATTTATATCCCAAACGTATAGCGACAATAGATGCCACTCCAGCAGAGAGCATTAAAATGATTTGATTGGAGCCATCCAGTGCGGCATCACGAAATATACGAACGTTAATGAATAAGGCGATTATCAGGAATAGAATGGGTAATAAAGCCTGTAATATACTTGGTTTAAGTGGTTTAAGGGTCACCTGGGTATCTGGCATAAAAAAGGGATATAGAATTAATTACATGCTATAAATATTAAAGATAATGAAACGAGTGTAGTTATTTCAATGCATAACGAAATACTCTATATTAGTAACTATATAAATTAAAAATTAGGATGCGAGTAATACTTTCTGTTATTCTATTTAGCTTTTTATTATGTCCGTCATTTGCTCAGGCTCAGTTACTATACAATCAAAGTAACAACGTTGATGATAAATCAATCACGGCCCATGATAAAATTCAATCTACCATTGATTCTGGTTTTGAGTGGGTGAATCTGGAAGAAGCTCAACGTAAGGCCGCTGAATCTCAAAAAAAGTTACTAATTTTTGGGTATGCTGAATGGTGCACATACTGCCTTAAAATGCGCAGAGAAAGTCTATCTGACTCAACTGTTAGAGATGCTATCAACCGATATTTTATACCTGTACAGTTGGATAGTGAATCTGGAGATTCAGTGGTATTCAATGGTACGCGGTACACGAAAAATCAATTTGCTCGCGGCCTTCAAATTCAATCCTTTCCTACCCATTATTTTGTGGATGCCGATGGTGGGGTGATAGGGGCACAACCAGGATACATTGAAGCAGATATCTATGCACTCCTCCTACACTATGTAGGTAGTAACGCCTTTGAGCGTATTACTTTTGATGAATACATAGATTTACGAATGTAATGCGAATAAGCCAAGCTTTAGAAGATTACTTGAAAGTTATTTATGTGTTGGAGGCAGATGGTGAGAAAGCAACTACAACGGCTATTGCTCAGGCTTTAGAAGTTTCAAATGCTTCAGTAACCAATATGTTAAAAAAGCTTGCCAAGATGAACCTAATCGTTCATGAATCATATAAGGGTGCAGAATTAAGTCCAGCTGGAAAAAAAGTTGCTCTTGAAATTCTGCGTCATCATCGATTACTAGAGTTGTACTTGAAAGAGGTTATGGGCTATTCATGGGATGAAGTTCATGATGAAGCAGAAAAACTAGAACATCATATCTCCGAACAGTTTGAGGATCGTATTGCAGAATTACTCAACCATCCTACATATGATCCTCATGGAGACCCTATTCCAACTAAAGATGGGATTATGCCAGAAAAAGCAAGCTTAGCACTCAATGACGCAGAACTCAATACAATGTATGTGATAGGAAGAGTTCGTGATCAAAATCCTGAATTACTTCGTTACCTTGAACAACAGGGTGTATTACCAGGAGTTGAGCTGAGAATAATCGAAAAGGCCCCATTTGACGGTCCAATAAGCTTAGAGATTGGCAAAGAAACCATTTCTTTAGGCTTTGCAATTACCCAAAATATCTTTCTTATTCCACCCAGTCAGCAATAAACACGTTAGTAGATCGGTCCCCCCCATTAAAGCGATTAGAAGCAAAAATAAGTTTAGTTCCGTCGTAAGAAAACATAGGGAAAGAATCAAATGTATCATCAAAACTAATTTGCTTTAAACCGGTTCCGTCTACATTGATCATAAACAGATTGAAAGGGAAGCCTCTTTTTGATTTGTGATTAGATGCGAAAATAATTTTTTTTCCAGATGGATGAAAGTAAGGAGCCCAGTTTGCATTGCCTAAGTCGGTGATTTGACGTAAGTTTGTTCCATCTATATTGACTATATAAAGTTCCATATTAGTGGGTTCTACTAGTCCTTGTTCGAGTAAAGAGGTATACTTTTCAATTTCTTCTAGGGTTTTAGGACGCGAAGAACGGAAAACCAATTGGCTTCCATCTGGCGAGAAAAATGCACCACCATCATAGCCTAATTCTGATGTTATTTGCCGAACATTACCTCCATCAGTATCCATAACAAATAACTCTAAATCACCGGTTCTTATTGAAGTGAATACTATGGATTTACCATCAGGGGACAGAGTTGCCTCAGCGTCATAACCTGGTTCATTGGTTAAAGTGTCGATGATTTCACCCTTTAGATTTGCTTTAAAAATATCATAACTATTATAAATGGGCCAAACATAGGCACCGTTTGGTCCTCGCCCTGGAACCACAGGACAATTAATATCTGCTAAGTGCGTAGAACCGTATACGATTGAAGTATCGCCAGGTAAGAAAAAAGCGCAGGTGGTTCTACCAGTTCCAGTAGAAATCATCTTTGGCATGAAGTTTTCTTCTTTTATAGAGGTATCCATGTAGAAAATTTGGTCACATCCTACACCCCACTCTGGATTATTGGATTGGAAAACAATTTTTTCATCACCAAAACCGAAGTATGCTTCCGCATTATCTGCTCCAAAAGTTAACTGACGAATATTTCGGATGTATTCCTCATTTTCGTAACGAAGGCTATCTTGGAGCTGATCATATGGGACCTCGGATGATTCTGGAGTTGAACAAGCATGAAGACCAAAGCCTAAGACCATCAAAGAAAGAGTAAATAAACGCATGAACAGAAAATTGAATGTGGAAAGATATTGGGTAAGTATTCTCCCCTGTCTATGAGACCACAGAGAATCTTAAAAGAAAATAAACATAAGAAAAATACTACTGTAATTGCACAATGGTGCAACCTGCTCCACCCACATCTTCATTGGCGAGTTCAAAACGAAACACATCATTTCGTTCGTTTAAATACCCGTGAATTACTTCTTTTAGGATACCATCACCTTTGCCATGAACTAACTCTATCGTACTCATACCACGAAACAAGGCCCTATCAATATATTCCTGAAGTTCATTTAGGGCTTGGTCAGCGCGTTTACCACGAAGATCTAATCGAATGGGAAGAGGCGCATGCAGAGACTCAATATTGTGTAAAGTCTTTGGAGCTTTTGAAGAGCTTACTTTTTTAGCTTTGGGAGCTTGAACACGCACTAAATTTTTATAGGTGGTTTTCAGTCGCAATCCATTTGTCTGAACAACAGCCCGTTTCCCGTTCAGCTCTATAAGTTCACCATGGGTGCTTCCATCTAAAAATCGAACAAAATCACCTACTTTTGGGGGCTTTTTTGAGGCTTGCATAGCCATTTCTACCGATTTCTGCTCCTCTATTCTGAGCAATTCAGAGGTTACTTCATCTTTATGATCTTCAAGTTCACTACGAATATCTTTGACATTTTTCTTTAAGCTTTTTTTCTGCTCAACAATCTGTTGAACGGCTTTTTCGACCTTTTTATTAGCTCCATCCATAATCCTCTTGGCCTCTTTTAAGGCCTTTTCCCGAATGGCTATTTTTTCTTTATAAAGTGACTCTAACTTATGTTCGTAGGTACGTTTTTCCTTTTGAGTTTTCTCCTGTAATACTCTCAAATTCTCTTCAAGTTTGGCTACTTCCTGCGTTTTAGTTTCCATCTCACCAATGAGAGATTCCAGCGTATTCTTTTGCACACCCAGTACATTTCGGGCTCGATTGAGTATTGAGGAAGGCAGGCGCATCCTCTGGGCAATATCAAAAGCATAGGAACTTCCGGGCACACCTTTCTTAAATTGATAGGTGGGTGCTAAATGAGCCTGATCAAATTCCATGGATCCGTTGACTGCTTTTTCATGATCGTGTGCAAATACTTTTAACGACCCATGGTGGGTGGTCACAACCAAAAAAGCTTCTCTATCTAACATGGATTCAATAAAGGATTGAAATAAAGCCCCTCCTTCTTCTGGATCGGTACCAGCAGCGGCTTCATCAATTAACAATAAGGCGCCTTTTTTTACCTTTTCAGTGCAGAAACGCATCCATTGTAGGCGAGAAGAAAAGGTACTCAGATCGTTTTCAATAGATTGTTCATCGCCCATGTCAACGAACCAACCAGTAACAATAGGTACCTCTGAATTTGGATCCGCTGGTATACCCCATCCACATTGCACCATCACTGTAGACAGTCCGATGGTTTTCATAGCAACTGATTTACCGCCTGCATTTGGGCCAGTAATAATTAGACACCGTTCGTTTGGTTCCATTCTTAACTGCAAAGGAACAATGGGTTCGGCTTTCTTTTGGCCGATGTTTTTAATCTTTAATAGAGGGTTATGGGCTTTTTTAAGGTCCAGTACCCCGTTGGGAGATAGTAGTGGGATGGAGCCAGATAACTCAAGAGTACATTGAGCTTTGGCATACACTTGATCTAGTTGAGCCAGATAAATAATGTTATCTGAGAACCAATCAACATACATACGGACATGATCGGTTAACGCTTTTAAAATGCGTTCTATTTCTTTTTGTTCAGCAATTTCCAACTCCCGAATATCGTTATTCAAATGGAGCGCTTCAGCGGGTTCTAAGTACACGGTTTGCCCCGTTGCTGAAACATCATGCACGAAGCCTGCAATCTTCCGTTTATACTCTGCTTGGATAGGAATAACCATACGTCCATTTCTAATTGTAGCCCCTTCATCCCCACTCATACCCTCTTTTTGAGCCTTTTTAAGTGCTTTTTGGATGGCACTTCTAAGCTGATTACGCTTACGACTCAAGCTCTTTTTCACTTGTTGCAGCTCCGGACTAGCATCATTTTTTAGTTCACCTCGATCTGAAATTTTAGACTGAATATAATCCTCTAAATCCTTCATTGGTAACAGCATTTGGGCAATATCAGTCAATTCTGGAAAGTTTTCCTGGCGCTGTTTAAAAAAATTTTTCATTCGCCTACTTAGCGCAGCGATGCTCAACAAGTCTTGAAAACTAGCTAAATTTAAAACAGTACCCTCAATCCGAACCCGCTTCAAATAACTGCGGATTTCGGGTTGATGTTCACTCGGATAGGCCTCCCCGCTTTGTAGCACTAGCATCATTTCATGGGTGCATGACATATCTTTTTGTATGTGAAGTTTGGTGGTACTTGGTAAAAGATCGGATATAGCTTCCTTACCCATTTCACTACGACAATAGTGTAATGTTTGATTTTTTATGGCTTGTAGACCAAGTTTATTAAGGGTTTGAGATAAGG
>PCAT01000071.1 GCA_002730655.1 Balneola sp. | reverse complement strand
TCATTACTTATTAGTAACCAAATCAAGCTAAATCCAAATCAGCCCACGCAAAAATTACTTTATCAAGCTAATGACTCTGCTTATACTACCTGTATTATTTTGCACGAGAAGGAGGTAATTACCGGAAGCCAACTGCCCAAGATTTATAGATGCCCAGTGCTCACCAGCCCTGTAAAATTTATTTGAAATCAATTCAATTTTTTTTCCTTCCATAGTAACAACCGCTATACTAATTTGGCTTTCTTTTGATAAATAAAACCCAATTTTGGTAGAAGGGTTAAATGGGTTTGGGTAGTTGGGAAGCAGAGAAAATCCTGTTGGTTGACTAGCCGAATAGTTAGTCCTTTCTGCAATAGTAGTACTTAGTTGTGTATCATACATTTTTGCAACTTCGGTGAGTGTTTTATATTGTATTCGATCTCCATAATAGGCATTCAATGAATCCAATAATGCTCCCATCCATTTCAAAGTAATACCGCTTTTATATCCTAGCCGAATAAAAGGGTCATGCATCATAAGTACATAAATACCCGATGATTCTTGTTCTTTTTTTATTTCTTGAATGGCCTTTGTGAGGTTTTCTGAGTAGTTTTGTTCTGTTAATGCCCAAGTAAATTCAGCATTTATAGGTACATCGAACAAACTATCGTAACTTTGTCCAAGAACATTTGAAGTAGAGATAACTGGAAAACCAAGGTTTGCTAACACAGCTTTTGTAGTTGTATCATAAATATGTCCAGGTGGTATAAAACTCGTTGGCTTAATACCTAAGGAATCTATCATTATTTGTACACCCTCTAGTATCAACTTTTCCTGTTGATCATAACTTAAGGCTTGTTTGTTGTATGAACAGTACATTTCATGATCACTTCTACCGCAAATCTGACATATATGAATAAGACCGTGTTGCGCTATTTCATGGCCACTATAATGACTTTGTTTAATCTCTATTGCCAACTGGCCATCTGCATTTGCAGCTTCTATAAGGCGATGTGGCATAAGTCCCCAAGTCGCTTTGGCCCCCCTGATACTCAAAGTATCTTGCAATGGTACAATAGAGCGTGGAAGTATAGTCATATTCCTAGAGAGTATGTCATCGATGCGCACAATAAATAGCAGGGAATCTGACTGCTTTGCATGTAAATCTTGTTTATTTATGTATATGTTTAACACACAAAATAAGGGAAACAGTAGTACAACTTTTCTCATGAGGTTGGGCTTACAGACATTGAGTTTGTGAATATTTTTAGAATCTAATATTACATAGCAAAACTTTACTCTAGCTTAAATTATGTACATTATGTTTCTTGCAGTAAAATACGTTTCGGGTTGAAATGAACCGAAAAATAGTGCATACTCTACACAACCCCTAATGTAATTTAATTGTTGTATGAATGATGACAATTTAAAACAATACTGGGCAATCAATATCCGGTATGTCCTGATTCTAATTTCAGTATGGTTCGTTGTGTCCTATGGATTTGGTATCCTTTGGGCTCCCGTGTTAAATAACATTCAAATTGGTGGGTTCAAACTGGGATTTTGGTTTGCCCAACAAGGATCTATATATATATTCGTAATCCTTATTTTTGTGTATGTCTATCTCATGAATAAGCTGGATATCCGTTTTGGAGTTCAGGAAACCGAGGAAGGGTCATGAGTGTTCAAATATGGACATATATTTTTGTAGGGATTACCTTTAGCTTGTATATAGGAATAGCAATCTGGTCTAAAGCCTCGAGTACCTCGGAATTCTATGTGGCTAAAGGAACCGTAAATCCATTAACTAATGGTATGGCAACGGCAGCAGATTGGATGTCAGCAGCGAGTTTTTTATCGATGGCTGGACTAATATCCTTTATGGGTTATGATGGAGCAGTGTATTTAATGGGCTGGACAGGGGGTTATGTACTTTTAGCCTTAACTTTGGCTCCCTACCTAAGAAAGTTTGGCAAGTTTACCGTTCCAGATTTTATAGGAGATCGTTATTATTCCCAACTAGCACGAACTGTAGCGGTGGTTTGTGCATTGACTGTCTCCTTTACCTATGTGGCAGGACAGATGCGCGGTGTTGGACTAGTTTTCTCAAAATTTCTTGAAGTTGATATTTTTTGGGGAGTAATTATAGGGATGGCTATAGTATTTATGTATGCTGTTTTGGGTGGAATGAAAGGGATCACCTATACGCAGGTAGCTCAGTATTGTGTCTTAATATTTGCTTTCATGGTGCCTGCATTCTTTATCTCAGCTCAGCTAACAGGCAATCCAATACCACAGCTTGGCTTTGGATCTAAACTTGTAGATGGATCGGATATTTACCTATTGGATAAATTAGACCAATTGCACACTGAATTGGGCTTCGCTGCATATACGTCTGGGAAAAAAAGTATGCAAGATATATTTTTTATAACAGTGGCATTAATGGTAGGTACAGCAGGACTACCGCATGTAATTGTACGTTTTTTCACTGTTCCAAAAGTTAGAGATGCAAGGATATCAGTGGGTTATGCATTAATTTTTATTGCCATTTTATACACAACTGCACCTGCTATTGCTGTCTTTTCAAGAACTAATCTTATTACCACAGTAAATGAACAATACTATGGAGAGATGCCGAAATGGTTTACTACTTGGGAAGAAACGGCTCTACTGAATTGGGTAGATAAAAATGGAGACGGTCGAATTACATATGCACCTGGTCAAGCCATAGTGGGAAATCCAGAAATAAATCGTGCTAATGGGAAAATAATAAGGGGAAAATACGGGGAGGTCACCCTACTAAATTCCTTGACTTCAACGAAAAATGAGCTCTATGTTGATAGAGATATTATGGTGCTGGCCAACCCTGAGATTGCAGGACTACCGAATTGGGTTGCAGCTCTTGTTGCGGCTGGAGGCTTGGCTGCAGCTTTATCGACTGCGGCAGGTTTACTTTTAGTTATTTCTACTTCAGTATCTCATGACTTAATTAAAAAGCAATTCAAACCAGATATATCTGATAAAAAAGAACTGTTGTTTGCACGTGTTTCAGCAGGTTTTGCAGTGTTAGTGGCTGGTTATTTTGGTATAAACCCTCCAGGATTTGTTGCAGAAGTTGTTGCCATAGCCTTTGGTCTTGCTGCAGCTTCATTCTTTCCGGCAATAATTCTGGGGATTTTTTATAAAAAAATGAATCGGGAGGGCGCTATTGCTGGAATGATTGTCGGACTACTATTTACTTTAGCCTATATTGGATTCTTCAAGCTAGTGTATCCTGAATACAACACCCCAGAATATTGGTGGTTTGGTATTTCTCCTGAAGGGATTGGAACTTTAGGAATGCTTATTAATCTAGTTGTTTCCCTAATTATAGGGATGCTTTATCCACATCCTCCAGTTGAGGTACAAGAGATGGTCGAATCTATTCGATACCCTCGCGCATAGTTAAACCAGGTGTCAAAGTTAAACTCATATAGCTTATTATTATAAGAACTTTAAATTTATCCCAAATCATTTCTCTAAATGAGTGCTTCCAATATTCATTTCGATCACTTGATTTATAAAATTGACAATCATGGATGTAGCTTATATCTACATCCGTTGCACCAATCATTAGTTCATCTTCTCTAAAGAAAGTGGATGAGGAGCAATCACAGCAGGTCCAGCTATAATAAAACACACATTAGGTTTCAGTAGTTGAACCAGTATTCACCGACTACATTTTAGACGCTTTATCTAGGGGGATAGTACCAGCGGCCAATTCACTTAAGCGATCAACGGCACCCCATAATTTTTTGGCTTCGTCTAAGGTAGAGTCGAATACATCATTTACGATAGGATAGAAGTAAGGTAGTCCCCAAACCTGTCTAGCTAATTCAGCCTTCATGCGTCCCTCTGCCATCCATGCAACATCATCGAAATAACCTGGATAGATAAAGAGTGAATCATTTTTGAACTCGGGTGCAGATAAGCCCTTTTTTTCAATCATACCTTTCTCTTCGAGTAGTTTTTTAAACGCTGTTAGTTGACCTTTTGACCAACTGAAACTAGTTCTATAATCTTCAAAATTATTCTCCCACTTATTGCGAAACTCTACCCCATTAGAATCAAGATAGCTACGAACAAATTCGAAAGAAGCTCTTTTTCTTAATGCAAAATTGATCATGTAGGCTGATCGCGAAGTGTCTGCTTCAATTATATAATCAGGTATTATACCACCACCACCGTAGATTGTTCTCCCAGCGAAAGTGGTGAATTTTAATGAATCTGGTATATGGTCTACAAACTCAATGGCGTCGTTTTTTGCGCTGTCATCTCGCCGATAAATTTCATAGGCATATTCTTCGCCGCCTCCTTCAGTAAATGGTTTCTGTATAAGTCGACCAGATGGAGTTAGATACCGTGATATAGTCACTCTAACCATACTGGTATCTACTAATTGGTACTGTTGTTGAACTAAACCCTTACCAAAGGTTCTACGTCCTACCACCAAACCACGATCATGATCTTGTATGGCACCTGAAACAATCTCGCTTGCAGAAGCAGAACCTTCGTTTACTATAACAATGACTGGTTTGTTCACAAAGCTCCCTTTTTTTCTGGAAGAATAGGATTGGTTAAAGCGAGAATGCCTGCTAACCGTTGAGACTATCGGGGTTTGCGCAGGGAAAAATTCTTCTGCAATAGCAATGGCTTGACCTAGATATCCACCAGGATTACCTCGAAGATCTAGAATGAGTCGCTCCATACCCTCACCTTTTAAGTTATCCATAGCTTGCATGAACTCATCATGAGTAGTAGCGGCGAAGCGATTGATTTTGATATAGCCGGATTTCTCGTCTAATAAATAGGATGTATCTACAGTGTAAATGGGTATATCGTCCCTAGTAATCGTAAAATATTGAATTTCATCAACGCCTGGGCGTACTATACCTACTTTTACTTTAGATCCCTTTTCACCTCTTAAAGCTTTTTGGACCATGTCATTATCAAAGCCAATAGCTGAGCTATCTTCAATCTCAACAATGCGGTCACCTGAAATGATACCTAGCTGGTCACTAGGCCCCCCTGCAATTGCAGAAACGACAGTGATAGTATCTTGGATTATATTAAATTGTACACCTATTCCCTGGAACGTCCCAGCAAAATTTTCCTGATCTGCTGCGCTAATTTCAGGTTCGATATATACTGAATGGGGATCTAGCGTGGCAAACATACCACGTAAAGCTTCTTCTGTAAGTTTATACATGTCTGCTGAATCCATTGTATTTGCGATATAAAGATAGGCTTTTTCAAATGTTTCATATGAACTTCGTAGTGAATTGATAGATTTAAATACCTGGGCAGTGTCAATAGGAGTACCTGAAATTTTTAGTGTAGAATCACCTAGCTCATAAACCATGTAGCGAATACTATTACTCATCATTTTGTTTAAGTCTGGCTCACCAAAATAATTTTGCAATATTCGTTGGTTAGCCTCTACATATTTTCTTAGATTCTTGGAGTGATCATCTATGGGTTTAATAACGGGGTCTAGCCCAGAAAGGCTTAAAAAAGTAAGTAAGAGGGTGATGAATATATTAGTCACAATGATTCGTTTTAAGGTCATATTGGGTTATTCTGATCAACAGCTTCTAGAATGATATTTTTCTAGAATGATATTTTTAAAATGAATAAGTGTTTCTGAATAAATAAGCATAATGATAACAAACTGTATCTAAATTCAAATAAGAAATTACGTTTACAGTATGTATTGACTTAAGTCTTTGTCTTTAACCAAGTTTTCGAGTTGTTGGTTCACATAGTCTTTATCGATAGTTATATTACCTTCTTTTATATCATCTGGAACTGCAAATAGTAATTCATCAAAAAGAGATGACATAATTGTGTGAAGTCGTCTTGCTCCGATATTTTCTACTTGTTCATTGACTTCTGCTGCGATTCGCGCTAATTCTTTTACAGCCTCGTCACTGAATGAGATATGAACACCTTCAGTTGCAAGCATGGCTTGGTATTGCTTAGTTAATGCATTTTTTGGTTGATTTAAAATATTATAGAAATCACCTTCACTTAGCGAGTTCAACTCAACACGGATTGGAAATCTCCCTTGAAGTTCAGGAATTAAGTCAGATGGTTTGGCAACATGAAAAGCACCTGATCCTATAAATAAAACATGGTCGGTTTTTACCAAACCGTACTTAGTGTTAACCGTACTTCCTTCCACTATTGGGAGTAAATCTCGTTGCACTCCTTGCCGACTCACATCTGGGCCACTTTTACCACCTGTTTTTGATACTGCAATCTTATCAATTTCATCTATGAATATGATTCCTTGTTTTTGAACTCGTTCTAATGCCTCTTGAATAGCATCTTCATGATTGATTAGTTTTTCAGCTTCTTCATCAATTAGTATTTCACGGGCTTCGGCAACGCTCATTTTTCTCTTAGTAGTTTTTCCTTTTCCGCTTAGGTTACCAAGCATTTCTTGTAAATTTATGCCCATTTCCTCGATACCGCCTGGGCCAAAAACCTGCATCGTTGGAGAGATAGATTTTTTAACCTCCACTTCTATACTACGATCGTCTAACTCCCCATTATTCAATTTCTGACGGAATCGCTCTCTAGTTTGTTGGTTCAATTCTGTACCTGTATTTGGGGGATTATCTTCTAGGGTTGCTGCTGTTATTTCGCCAGTATTATCGCCTGTATTAGCTCTGCCAAAGCCAAGGCCTTTAGAATTTAGAGGTGGGATAAGTATATCTAAAATTCGTTCTTCAGCGTTCTCAGCAGCTTTTCCCTTTACGCGTTCCTGCATCTCAGTTTTAACCATTGTGATCGAAAATTCAGTTAAGTCTCGAACCATTGATTCTACGTCACGACCTACGTAGCCTACTTCGGTAAATTTGGATGCTTCTACTTTAATAAAAGGGGCCATGGCAAGTTTAGCTAAACGTCTGGCAATTTCTGTTTTTCCTACCCCAGTTGGGCCAATCATGAGTATATTATTAGGTACAATTTCTTCGCGAATATCAGGGTCTGCATTCATTCTACGCCACCTATTTCGAAGAGCTATAGCAACTGATCGTTTTGCTGCTTTTTGCCCGATGATGTACTCATCCAGTTCAGCCACTATTTGTTGAGGAGTTAAGTGCATTATTTTGTTCATTACTAAAGCTCTAAAATAGTACGATTATGATTGGTGTATATATCAATATCAGCAGCGATTTTTAAAGCTTCTTCTACCATATTTCGTGCGCTTAGTTCAGGAGAATGTTTAACCATAGCTCGGGCTGCAGAGAGAGCATAACTTCCACCACTACCAATACAAACTATGTTATCATCCGGTTCAATGACATCTCCTTGTCCTGATATAATTAGAGCATGGTTGTTATTCATGACCACTAAAAGAGCCTCAAGTTTCTGTAGATATTTATCCTTACGCCAGTCTTTGGCTAATTCAACTGCCGCGCGTTGCATATTTTCATTGTATTCGCTAAGCTTTTCTTCGTAGCGTTCAAATAGGCTAAATGCATCTGCTGTAGAGCCTGCAAAGCCAGCTAGTATGGACCCTTGTCCAATTTTACGTACTTTTTTTACTGTTGACTTCATGACCGTTTTATCTAATGTAGCTTGTCCATCACTACCAATAGCTGCTTTTCCATTGTGAATA
>PCAT01000112.1 GCA_002730655.1 Balneola sp. | reverse complement strand
TAACTGGATTAATTAATCTTTATCGTTATAGAGAACAACATATAGTTCAGGAAAAATTTTCTATTTATCCAAGTATTACCAAACAAATAATGGCAGGACCATTAGAAATTAATTCTACTAACAGACTTATGACAGAACCTGGTTTAATTATAGATAGTAGTCAAACAGTAATTGCGGGTCCTGGTGGTGAAGCTTCTATACGACTAAAAGCATTGTACCAATACGCTAACGGAAATCTAGGAGGAGAAGCCGTAACAGAATATATAAATTCTAATACAAAAGCAGAAACTAACTCGCCCTCTTGGAGAACAGGTTTAAATGATACAAAAGAATTTGAAATAGTATATACTGATAATCTAGCTGGTACTCATAATGATTCAGGGTATACGCACCCTGGTATTATATTAACAACAGATGGTAGCTTAAATGTTTTTAAATCAATGGGCACGAAAGAATATGGATCGTTATTTACAGGAAAGATAGATATATCTGCTCAACAATTTCTGGAACCAGGATTAAAGATTTATTCTGGAAATGGAGATTCTTCTATCTGGTTGGATGCTAGTTATAATGATGCTGGTGGTGCTGGAGGAGAATCATATGTAATGTTTACAAATAGACACGCAAATTTCACTGGTAAATCTTGGAGAACAGGATTAAATGACGGTAGTTTTTATTTTGCAAGTTTGGTTGAAGGCCAAAGCGGTGATTGGAGTGAAGGAACTGGTCATATTAGAACAAACTTATTGGCAGATCAATCAGGTAATTTTGAATTTTATAGTGATTTTAGTAATAATGTATTAGGTAACATATTAGTTTGTGATATAAGTGCTTGTGATATAAGTGCTAATGATATTAGCACCAATACTATAAATGTTGCCTCAAGTTTAGTAGTAAATGGGACAGCATTTGGAACCCAGACAGGAGTATCTGCTGGTAATTATACAAATACTAATCTCACAGTAGACGCATTTGGTCGTATAACAGCAGCTAGTAATGGAACAGGAGGAGGAACTAATATAGATGAAAATACAGATGTGTCGTTAAACAACTTGAAGGTTCACGGGGATTTGGAAATGACGAATAATGGTCACATAGATGCTCACGATGCTAGTTTTAATAATGTGGATATTAATGGCACAACGAGACTGACAGGAACAGCTATTATAGATGTGGCTTCAGCAACAAATAGAGCTCTTTCAATAGGTGAGACAAATACTGTTAGTGGTCTAGATAGTGTAGCAATTGGTAAAAGTAATCAGGTTCTTTCTAATAATAGTTTTGGTATAGGTCAAAACACAATTATAGCAGCAGGAGCACAGGGTAGTGTAGCATTTCAAAATTCCAGATCGTATCAGGCCAGCACATTTACGACTCATATAGCAAGAGCAGCCGGGTTCAATTCAGTAGCTTTTATGAATACAGATGTTAGTGGACAATACAGTTTTGCGTCAGGGTCATTAACAGATGTTTCTGGTGAATATTCAGCCGCTTTTGGTGTAGGTTTATCAGCTCCATTTTTATCAGAGTTTGTTGTAGGAAGATATAATAATAACACTCGTCCATTAACCCAATTAAGTGCGGACACATATAATGAAGATAATCCAGCATTTGTGATAGGAGGTGGTTTGAATGATGTGGGAAGAAAGGATATATTTAAAGTAAATTATAGCGGTAGAACAGATATTAGTGGAACATTGAATGTTGAAAAAACAGGAACTGCTACTAAATTATTAGCAGATGTAGATAATGACATAATAGACTTGTGTAGTAATGCTATAAGTATAGGTGCTGTGGCAAATAATGGACCAAAGATAGCCATCGATGCGACAAATGATATTATTGATATTTCAACCAATATGAATGGCATCAATGGTGGTTCAGGGTTTTATGCTAGAGGTAGAGATGGTTATGTAGCTATGTATTCTGCTGATAAAGCAACTGGAACTTTCAGGGGGTCAATAGATTTTGGAGCTTATAATAATGCTGGCGGCGGTGATGTTGTAACAGATATATCTAGACAAATGCAAATATTATTGGAAAACAATGCTTCTGGACCAGAATTCTTTATGGGTCAAGCTCCTAGACCTTTTTTCCGTGGATTCGGCGATGACGGTGATCTTTCAAATAATGCACTCTCCGATACAGATGCGAGAGGTTATGTTGATATATCGGCACAACTAATACGATTTTATGGAAGTGACAAGGGTGCTATTGAATTTAATGTAGACAGAAATGGTGGCGGTATCGGTGATATTCAAATGATACTAGATTCTAGTAATGTTCGTTTTGATTTGAGTTCAAATTATGGTTTTATGTTAATGGAAAAAAATGACGCATACGGCACAAATGAGAGAATAAAGTTTCAAATGAGAGATTATAATCCTGGACTACAATTACTAGGTCAAGGTGCTGGAGGATTTATGAATGGTTATGTTGATATACGCAGTAATTTACGTATTAATGGTCAAGATGCGACAAAAGATACAACTTGCGCAGAACCCGGTACGAGTGCCAGACCACAGGACAGTTTTTCGGCCGATAGTTCAAAAAATTTAGTAATAATAGGACACACGAATCGCTTTGGTGGAAATTTTTCCTCTTTTCAACCCTTACAAGGACACAGATTAGTAGTAACAGATGAAACTTATAGCAATCAAGCTTTTCCGGGTACATCTGCGACCGATTATCCAAGTGGTGCGAATGCTTCAAAAAGTTATCCAATGAGAATTGACCAAAATAGACGGGATGTTAGTTACAACTTTTTATTATTAACAAAAACATTAGAATTTGGAACAGGAGAGGCAGGAGATAATATAGGTAATGGTATAGAATTAGTGTTTAAAACAAAGAATGCTAATAGCAGTCTTACTAGAGAGCGTAGTTGGCAAATGTATCAAAAACCAGTTACTGATAATAATCTAGGAGTTGATACAGGAGAAGATAGATTAGCATTTGGTAGTAACAATACAAAATTATATGGTTCAACAATTTGGAGATACCCATTTGCGATAGAAGATATATCAGGAGCACCACCTACAATAGGATTTGGATTGAAGGGAGCCCCACTTTGGCATCAAGGATTAGTATCAGATGCTTCATTTAATACACCTGAATATAGTAGTGGTAGCGACACGTCTGCTAATTTATGTTTCTGGCCACAGTTTGATAGTGGTTGTAAAAATGCGGATGATACACCCCAACCTAGAAAACTTATAGGAGATGTTTATGGTAATAATTCTATGTTAACTATGTTTCCTTCAAATCCAACACAATCTTCAGTTATGTTAGGAGATGGAATAGATATACCGTGTATTGGAGTGGGCTATGATTTTTCTGGAAATCAAAGCTTTAACTTTTTAGGAGAAGGATACTACGCATATCCAACAGGAACAATAGGTAATTTTATGATGCAGAGAGTTAGTAATGGGGGACGGGCCGTTTCATTCGATGTAGATATAGATCAACACGTAAGAAATAGTGTTCACGTATTTACTCAAGTATTTGATACCTCTAATCCCGATGGTGGAGGACTTGGATTGGCTTTTAGAGGTTCGGATATTGATGCTATTGAAACGTGGGGTGCTGGAGCATACGATGGATCGGGAAATAGTGGTCCTCGTCCCGGACATATGTTTTTTCAACCCAGTGAACTCCATCTTGGGGTTGAAGACCAATATGGAAATGATGTAGTTATAGGTCCAAATATACCAGCAGGGTTATTCTCTGGTCTCGGAATTCCAAATTATGTTCGTCCTCCTTTTGATGTTTCGGCTAGTAATCCGTTTGGAGATGAATTAAGTTTGGGATCCCCTAACTTTCGTTGGCATACTGTTTATGCGGGTGGATTTTTACAAGCATCATCTGAGGCAGGTAAAAGTAATATAGCAAATAGTGATCTGGGTCTAGCATTTATAAATTCTTTAACTCCAAGAAAATACAATACTGGTTGGAGTGGTGATAGAACTGATTATGGATTCGTAGCAGAAGAAGTAAAAGCCGCACTAAAGGCTGCTGGAAAGACTGAGACAAATGGAAGAATAGACGGATTTGGTGGATTTAGATTTTTTAAGGGTAAAGAAGAAAGAGATATAAGTAATAATGTAAAATTTCGAAATACCTATAAAAAGCAAGATGGAACAACTATAGAAGCATGGAGAAATGAGACAGAAGATATTGCTATGCTTGACTATACACAATTGATTTCTCCTATTGTTACGGCAGTAAAAGAGGTAGATGCTAGTTTAAATAATGTAGGAAAAGGTTTAGAATGGACAACAACCGGATTAGGATTAAAAACAGGAGCAGGTCTAGCATTAGATGGCGATACATTATACAGCACAATCACTGGAACGCGATGGTCTAATTCGAGTGGTAATATTAGTTACACAGGTGGACAGGTAAGTATAGGTGCGGCAGCAGGGTCTAGTGGAAGATTACAAGTTACAAGCAATGGTCTTTCAAGTCCTCAGGTGTATATAACAACAGGTGACTCAGGAGAATATGCTACGATGTTTTATAAGGATGGAGAATTATCATTACAATCCGCTAATAACGCTTCTACAGGTATAATTACATTTAATGGAGCAAATACAAGCACAGCAGTAGAATATGGTAGATTTACAGCTAGTGGAGACTTAGGAGTTGGCACTAATGATCCAGATGGAATTTTACATCTCAAAAAAAGTAGTGATAATTGTAAATTAATATTGGAATCTCCATTAGCTTCTTCAAAAGACGCTATGATAATATTTTCACACGGAAAAGCTATGGCAGGAGAGGGGCAACAAAATTCAACTTGGGCAATTGGGTTGGATAATGATGGAAATCCAGCGCGTAGTTTCTCCATAGCTTATAAGGAAAATGGTTATGATGGTGTAAATCTGACATCGGATAGAAAAATAACAATTACCCCAACAGGAAGAGTAGGAATAGGAGAAGCTAATCCTGATAAGGCCTTAGAAGTAGCAGGTGATATTTTAGCCACAGGTGATATTACAGCATTTTACAATTCATCAGATAAAAACCTGAAAACAAATATTGAAACAATAGAAAATCCAATTGAGATTTTGAAAAATATTAGAGGTGTAAGGTTTAATTGGAATGAAGATGCTAAGGCAATAAATGAAAATGTAGATTTAGAAAAGAAAGAATTAGGTGTGATAGCTCAAGAAGTAGAGGAAGAAATTCCAGAAATAATGAAAGAAGGTTTATCAGGTTATAAGGCAGTTAGATATGAGAAATTAACACCATTATTGATAGAAGGTATGAAGAAACAACAAGAACAAATAGATAGGCAACAAAAAGAGATAGATGAATTAAAAGAATTGGTAAAACAATTATTAGAAAATAAGTAAATATATTAAAATTTATTAATAATATAATTTAATATAGATGGCAATACCAACGACAAATGTTTCTTTTTCAAGTATTTATAATGCTATTAATGACCCAGATCATAATGGTTCGGATGCTATTTCACTAAGTAGTTTTAGAGGTCAAACATTTACTTCAGGAGATCCAGTCCCTGCGAGTGGAGCAATTAGTATAGATACTGATTTTAGGGGTAGAACTCCGGGTGGAAATCCAATTCCAGATGGAACCTATGAATTATTACCAAGAAAATCAGATAATATTAGGAAATTACCCATATATGGATTATATGATTTTTCACAGGGAGGGTTTATATATTTAAAGGAAGAAATTGAGGCTGCCACAGGGACTGTAGATAGACCTGGAACTTTAATGGGTATATGTTTTGACTATAATGGATGGTCATCAGGTTATAGAGTAAGGAATCAAAAGATTAAGATTTCTCACGTTCAGGAATCAGAGTTGCCCTCACCTGGCTTTCCAGATTATCGCGGTCTTACATTATCAGATACAACTCTAGTAAAGGGTAATACAGGCAGTGGCTTTACAAAGAATTTTTATAATTCTCCTCAGCCGCCTGGAAATTATGGTGGTGTTCTAGAATTTGATAATTTTGAATTTGGTTTTGAGTATAATGGACAAGATAATATTTTAATTTCGTGGGAAAATAGAGAAGGTGATTGGGAGTTTGGATATGGTTGGATAGAAGGTGAAGCTGATTTTCAAAATAGAGCTAATGTTTGGGCTAGAGACAATTCATATCCTACCCTATCTTCTACTACTGAAGCGGGACGTCCAAATATAAAATTTAAATTTATAACACAATAAAAGTAGATTATTTAAATATAATATAATTTTATAATGCTAAGAATAGGAAGAAAAGAAAAACAAATACAATTTAAGACCGTATTAGATGTAAGTTATAATGATATAACAAGTGTATCAATGTGGATAGGAGCTGTTGAAAAATATGGATTTGATAAGGAAGAAGCAAAAAAACAAATTGAATTATTTATAACAAGTTTAGGAGAAAATGTAGATAGTTATAACCAAACCTGGTATAATAGTTATAAAACTAATAATTTATTAAATTAAAATCTTTACTTATAATACGCAACTAATATTATAATTAAAGGACTTAAAGCATAATGGTAATATATGTTTGTGGAGGTGAAAGAATTGGAGAGACGATAAAGGTGTCAAGAAAATACAATCCTATAGTATTTCTATGTTAACTTCTGAAAATTGAATTGATAGGGAAATATGTAGTGTAAAATAGGTAGTTAGGTAAAGAGAATGGCGTCGTCGTCTAGGGGTTAGGACGCAGCACTTTGAATGCTGTAACGCGGGTTCAAATCCCGTCGATGCCTTGAGGGGAGCACGGAATCTCCCATTTAGTCTAGGTGGTTCAGGATACCCCGCTTTCACCGGGGAGACACGGGTTCGAGTCCCGTAGTGGGAATTAAAAAATTTTAAACTTGCTCTGGTAGCTCAGTTGGTTAGAGCGTGCGACTGTTAATCGCGAGGTCATAGGTTCGATCCCTATCCGGAGCGTGGCTTGGTGAGCCGTAATAATACACCACAGTAAAAGATGTAGGTGATGATAAAAGGTAGCCATAGACAGGATTTACATTAGTGGGGAGCACGGAAAAACAAATCCTTGGTTAGACGGTAACACCACAGCGTTGAAGCTGGAGGACCCGGTTCGAGTCTGGGAAGGATATTGGGAGCACGGAAATTACAAAGCCGAATTAGCTCAGTTTGGTAGAGCGCACGCCTTTTAAGCGTGTGGCCGTGGGTTCAAGCCCCACATTCGGCAGGAGAAAAGGGGATGACCAAGGTAAAATATTAAGAAAAAAAGTTGGTTGGCTTGCCCGAGTGGTCTAAGGGGTCACGTTAAGGCCGTGATGTATTCGTACGCGTGGGTTCAAACCCCACAGCCAACAATTAAAAAATATTATTTCAAGCGATGTGGCGCAGGGGAAGCGTGTCTGGCTCATAACCAGAAGGTCGTTGGATCGAAACCAACCGTCGCTATTTATGGTTCTTAACAGCAATTCTTAATCATCCTATTATAAAGGCGTGGTCGCGGGTTCGATCCCCGCCCTTGTGAAAACGAGGTAACTCAGTGGTAGAGTGCGTAGATTTATGGAACCAGTATCATTTAAGATAGAAAATTTTCGACTAATCCAAAATTCTCTATCAAACACCAGTATTCCTGAGCGGTCAAAGGGGCTCGACTCAAGTTCGAGTGCGGATGCTTCGTGAGTTCGAATCTCACTGCTGGTATATGAGAGACGATAGAAATTAATATTATGGGAGACTATAATATTAATCTGCCCTGCTGGCCAAATGGTTAAGGCAACCGCCTTCTAAGCGGGAGATTCCCGGTTCAAATCCGGGGTGGGGCACTGTGGGGAGCACGGAAATAGGCAGTATATCTCCAAGAGGTCAACGGAGGGGCGGGCGACTGCCCGCTATGCTAGACATAGCTTCGCTGGTTCGAACCCAGCTACTGCTACAGGTGTAGCCTGTATAAAAATCAACTAGTGGCCACTAGTGGGGAGCACGGAAATGTCTATATGCCTGAGTTGGTCGAAAGGGTCCGATATAGTACTGGATTGAATTAAGTTCACGCGGAGGTTCAAATCCTCCTATAGACATTGGGGAGCACGGAAATGCTTACATACCTACCGGTACGGGGTCTGGGGAGTGCGCATTACCCAGAATTTGGCGGTTCGAATCCTCCTGTAAGCATAGGGGAGCACGGTTAATATCAACTAACAGCAAAAAATCAAAAACAATTAAGACTCAAAATCTTCCGCCATTGTGCTTCGCAGGTTCGAATCCTGCCTAGGGTATAATGCCCTAGTATGCAAGAGGTCAAAGCAGGTTCTGTTTATATGTTGATAGTATTTTAGCCCGGCTAGCTCAGTCGGTAGAGCGCAAGACTCTTAATCTTGTGGCCGTGGGTTCAAGTCCCACGTCGGGCAATTTGTTTTCTAACAGCAAACCCTAAGATAGCTTAGTGGTTAAGCGTAGGACTCAAGATCCTTCTACGTTGGTTCGATTCCAACTCTTATAACAAAAGGAAAACAGCACCAAGTCCATTAGCTCAGTAGGTAGAGCGTGGGTCTAATAAACCCAAGGTCAGCGGTTCAATCCCGCTATGGACTAAATTTTTTATTGTATATTACCAATCTCCATTGTTATCTTCTCTAAAACAACAATCATTTATTAAGCCAGCACTACAACATAAAATAAAAAATCCAATTACATCACCTAATAAACCATAGGCAATGAACCAACCAAAAGCATCTGCTCCCATTGAATGACACCAAAAGTCTCGTGGTCCTATAGTAAATATTATTGTTACCAAACGACCAGCCATTACCATCAATAATGATATTACTGACATACCTATAATTGCCACTACAGCCATTATATAAGTATACAAATACCATACCACAGTATCCTTTATTTCCTGTGAACAATTAATACATTTTCTATTATTTAAGTTTTCTAGATCAGGTTCTAAGTGTAATTCATCCATTATTTTAATATCTATTACAATTTCTCTCCGGCAACCGGGACATTTGTGTTCTAATTTTAAAGCTTTTTCTTTACAAGTAGAACAAAGTGGATAATCACAATTATCTAATTCACATATATGGACATCCTCTTCGCTTGTGCAGCAATGACATTGTATTTGTTGCTGTGTCTCTACAATTTCCATTACTTATATTTTGCTGTTTATTTTATATTGTTTATAAAATTGAATTAGGTTTTATTGCAGTAAACTATAATAAAAAATGACTTCTCTTGACAATATGGATTTTCAAACCAAAGTATCAAACACTCTTTTCGCACAAAGAGAGCGTATTCGTATGTTAGATAAACCCTTAACAGCTTATCAATATTATACTAAGCATATGCGTCAACAATGGGCGAATCTATCAGATGAAGAGCGAGATACATTTATACTACAATCAAAACACGATGTTGAAAGATATAAAAATGAAAAGGCTGAAATTAAGAAAAAATCCAAGGAAGAAATAAAAAAACTTAAGATATACTTATGTTATTCTGGAGATAGAGTCCCTTGCGTAGGACTAGACAATGGATTCACAAGCTATAATGTAATAGGGCCAGTAGAAAGTATTGAACTCTTTACCGTAGCAGAAATAGAGAAACTTATAGCCAAAGGCATTCCAATAGAAAAAATTGGACCATACAAGTCTGTTGGAGGTCATAAATTTAACTGGAAAGCAGCAAAAAAATGGGGAGTAACTGTATATGGTGGTTCACAAAATTACCGACCAAGTTGGGGCGGACTTCGTGAAAATTATGAAGGAGAAACAGGAAAGTTTACAACCTATACTAACTATAAGGGGGAAAGTTGGACAGAAAAACATTAAAATTGAATTACTCAAAACCTTAAAAAATTTTTAATAACCCTAGTATTATGTCTAATCAAGAAAAGAAAAAAACCACTTCCAATAAAAAAGTCCCCAGTATGACTGCTACTAATAAAAATAAGAAAAAAACCAAGAGTGCTAATGTTATTAGTCTTAAAAAACTAAGAAAATCTAAAGAATTTCGTGATTTGGGAGATGCTTTTGATTATTTTAGTGACTAAATTTATTAAATTATATCTAATAAATTTATTCTTTTTTTTCTTTCTTTGATTGTTGATATTCAGTATATCCTAAGAAAGCAAAGCCAGCAGCACCCATTAAAGTTCCAAATACAGAATACCATCCGTGAAATTCCCTTGTTGCTACACAAATTTGATTAGGAACTCGCAATAATAACATAACAGTTAGTGCTATCGCTAAAGCCGGAGAAAAAGGCTTGTTATTTTGAACAGCATCAACTTGGTGATATGTGCCATATATTGCTACCGCTAAGGCTAGGATATGTAAATATCCTGTATATTTCATCATTGATTCACTACACTTCATATATATAAAATAAATATAAAAAAGTGAAGACAATAATATGTAAATGTATTTTCCAGAAGATCTTTGGAGAGAAATTAAAACGTATATCTTTGTTCCAGAATATTATGTAGGAGATGTAATATATGGAATTCCTAGAAAAGATTATGCTGGTAGCCAACATTATAATCATTTTATTTCAGGGAAAGGTGGAATAGTTGTTCGAAAATCAGGAAGGTTCAACAAAGCAACATATTATGTTAGTGTTGCTGATTTTGGGGGAGACTATCTAGTTTTAAATCATAATGGATTAAAAATATACAAAAAGAATATGAAACCACTAGAAAAACTAATATTATGTAATAAATTTGGAGAGTGGTGGTATCCAATGCATAAATTACTTTTTCAAGAATTATTAATCAAAACAATAGCTTAAATATATATTTTTATTTTTTATAATGAAAAGATTACTTCTAATCTTTTTTACATTTTTATATTCAAATACTTTTACATTAGCGAATAATATTTATTGTACTGGACACGATGCCTGTAAAAATAAAGTATGGTCTGGAGAATATAATATTTATTGTGGTGCTAGTAACAGCGAAAGAACTTGTAGAAATACAATTCTAAATTGTGGAGAAGGTGATGATTGTCTAATAAAAACACAGGGAAGCGGACACGATGCTTATCAATCTAGCACAGTAAATGCAAAAACATCAGCATCTTTTAAGTTATATTGTCAAGCATCAGGACAAAGAGATTGTAGATCTATTACGGTTTGGTGTCCCCAAGAAAGTGGTTCTACGTGTGAATGTGTTAGTTGTCCTTCAACAG
>PCAT01000070.1 GCA_002730655.1 Balneola sp. | reverse complement strand
TTATACCGCTGTTGGTGCCGCTATAGTCGTACTCATAGGGGAATTATCAGCTGCTTTACGTAACAATAAGGCCTAGCAAATAATTGTTTCGTTTCGCTTAGGTCCAGTAGAAATAATTTTAAAGGAAATACCTAAGTAGTTTTCTAAAAATCGGATATAATCTTGAGCAGTATCTGGCAATTCATCCCAAGTGGTGATACCCGTTATGTCTTGATCCCAACCACGTAGTTCTGTATAAATAGGTTTTACTTTTTCTAGATCTTTGAGGCTTAAAGGAAACACTTTGGTTTCTGTATCACCAATTTGATAGGATGTGCAGACTTTTATAGTATCAAAACCATCCATTACATCCATTTTAGTTAAAGTTAATTCATTGAGTCCGTTAATTCGGCATGCATATTTCAGTGCTACCAAGTCTAACCAACCACAACGACGTGGGCGCCCAGTAGTTGCACCAAATTCGTGTCCTTTTTTTCGGAGTAACGCTCCGGTATCATCCAAAAGTTCGGTTGGGAAGGGGCCATTTCCAACTCGAGTACAATAGGCTTTAGTAATTCCCATTGCTTGAGTGATAGCTAATGGAGGAATACCACTTCCTGTACAAGCTCCTCCAGATGTAGGAGAAGAGGAGGTGACGTATGGATAGGTGCCATGATCTACATCAAGCAGGCAGCCTTGAGCCCCTTCTAATAATATATTTTCGTCTATTTCTAGCGCTTCGTGTAACATATGCGTTGTGTTACAAATATAGGGACTAAGTTTTGTTATTGCCCCTTCAAGTTCATGGATTAATTCTTGGGCATCTATGATAGGCTCTTTATAAATATTTTCAAGTGCTCGATTTATATCCTCAATATTCTGAATAAGCTTTTGGTGAAGTACATTGGTATCCAATAAATCAATCATGCGGATTCCAATTCTCGCAACTTTACTCACATATGCGGGGCCGATACCACGTCCGGTTGTTCCAATAGCCTTAGCTCCCTTTCTCTTTTCCTTCATTTGATCTAATATCTTATGATAAGGAAGGATTACATGAGCTGTTTCTGAAATAAAGAATCGCTTTTCTAAGCTGAAACCCATTGAGTGGACTTGGTCGATTTCTTCCAAAAGAGCCAAAGGATCGATAACGACTCCATTCCCTATTATACAAATCCCATCTCCATTAAATATTCCGGATGGGATAAGATGAAGTACTACTTCTTTATCGTCAAATTTTAGGGTATGACCAGCATTTGCGCCCCCTTGAAATCGTACTATATAACGGGATTCTTTACTAAGAAGGTCAACAATTTTTCCTTTTCCTTCATCGCCCCATTGGGCGCCAATAACTACTCTAGTAGACATAAATAAGTGCTAAGTGATCAATAAAAATAGAAAAACAAAAAAGGGTGTAAGTGGCTACACCCCTTCAAACTCTGAGGAGTCGCTTGGAGAATTAAGCTTCTTACTTATACGACTCTACCGCCTCATCCACTGAACGAAAATGTTTAAAAACGGTGATGAGTTTAGTGACGACCAACAGGCTTTCAATTTTATCGGTTGCATTGGCAATACGGAGGTCACCTCCCGCTTTTTTCATAGTGGTGAGACCGCCAATAAGCATACCTAAACCAGAAGAATTCATAAACTTTACCTTAGATAAATCAACAATTACGTTGGTCTTATTGACATCAATTAAGGCATGTAATTCTTCATTCAAACTGACCGCATCAGGCCCACCCATTACATTGCCTTTAAATTGTATGACAACGCAGTTGTAACGTTCTGATGTTAGATAACTCATGATAATACTAAGGTTTATTTAGTGTTTTTTTTTGTGTCTAATTCAAGTACAAGAGGGCTTGCTACAAAAAGCGAGCTATAGGTACCTAATATCACGCCTATGATAAGTGCAAATGATAAACCTTTCAAGACCTCTCCACCGAATATAAACAGAATTGTAACCACAAAGAAAGTAGTTAAAGAAGTAATTACGGTTCGACTGAGCGTATCGTTTAGGCTTTTATTGAACATTTCAATGGTATCCATTCCTTTATGGACTAATTTATTTTCTCTGATTCTATCAAATACAACTACTGTATCATTGAGAGAGTATCCCACGATGGTGAGGAATGCCGCAATGATATTTTGATCGATTAATAGATTGAAGGAAACTAAGTCACTTAATAAAGTAAAAATACCAAGAGTGATAACTACATCATGAACCAATGCAGCAACTGCTCCCACTGAAAAAGTCCACTTTCGAAATCGTATAAGGATATAAAGAAAAATAATAACAATCGCATATATGACGGACTGTGCAGCAGCTCCTTTTAAATCCTCCGCAAATCTAGGGCCAATAGAATCGCTTTTTTCCATACTAAAACTTGCTCCACTGATATTGGCGCTAATAGCATCCTCAATTAGGTTTTGTACCTCATCAGTGCTGAGATCATTGTCAGTACGGATTAGTATTTCGCTGTCCGAACCAAATAGCTTCACTTCAGGTGACGAACCTAAAGGTTCATTTAAGAAAGATCGAATATCTTGTGTATTTACTTGAGTATCGAATGCATAAACGAATTCTTTCCCCCCACGGAAGTCTATTCCATATTGTAAGCCCTTAGTTAATATAATCGCTAAAGATGCCACAAATAAAATACCCGAAAGGGAATAGGCAACTTTACGTTTGCCTAAAAAATCAAAATTGGGAGTTTCAAACCATCTCATAAGAAGTACCTTTTTGTTTAAAAATTATTAACCAAAGCTAACTGCTTCTGTGTTATTGCGGGTTAAGTAGTCTATGACAACGCGTGTAATAATTATGGCACTGAATAGTGAACATGCAATACCCGCAAGTAAGGTAACGGCAAAACCTTTAATAGGTCCTACTCCAAAACTCATTAGGATTAAGGCTACAAAACCAGTAGTTACGTTAGCATCAATGATGGCACTCATCGCGTTAGAATAACCTGCTGAAATTGCAGCTTTCATAGTTTTACCACCACGTTGTTCTTCTCGTATTCGATCAAATATTAACACATTAGCATCTACCGCCATACCTATAGTTAGTACGATTCCTGCCATACCAGGTAATGTTAAGGTCGCTTTAAATCCTGCCAGAATGCCAAGGATGAAAATTATATTTAGCATAAGAGCTAAATCGGCAACTCCACCGCCGGTTCGGTAATAAATAATCATAAAAATTGCCACAATAGATAGTCCCACTAACACTGATCGAAAGCCTGCTTGAATTGAACTCTCACCCAGTGAAGCGCCCACAGTTCGCTCCTCCATAATTTGAAGTGGGGCTGGTAGAGCGCCTGATAATAAAATATTTACTAAATCTTCTGCTTCAGCCACATTTTCCAGGCCAGTTATACTGGAGTTCCCACCATTAATCTTGGTGGATACATTTGGATAGGAAACTACATATCCATCAAGTACAATGGCGATAGGCTTGCCAATGTTAGCTCCTGTTATTCGACTCCATATTCTTGCTCCTTCACTATTCATACCCATCGATACTTCAGGAACATTGGTTGCTGGGTCAAACTGAATAGAAGCTTCTTCAATGACTTCACCGGTAAGTTCGGCATTGTCACGCACTCCATAGAGTGCAAACTGTTCTAAACCACCTTCAAACTCGATTGGTCTTGAACCCCACAAAATTACTGTATTTCTGGGCATTAATCGTTGTATATCGGACGTACTTAGTAAGTCCATAATTATAGCGGTATCTTCGGCCATTGCATAACCAAAAACATATGGGCTTTGAGTTTGAATGAATGACATTCTGTTAAGTAATTCATTAGTTGGTCCGCTTAGATTTAGACTGTCTGAACTATCCACTTCCACATTGTAATACTCAATGGATCGATTTCTGAAATTAGAGAAATCTTGGGCATCTGCACCAGTTCGGAATTCTAAGCGGGCAGTACCCTTTAATAAATTTCGCACTCGTTCTTCGTCATCCACACCAGGTAATTCTACCACAATACGACTCTGTCCTTGCTTTACGATTGATGGTTCGGTGACTCCGAATCTATCAACTCGGGTACGAATAATTTCGATTGCACGATCTAATGCAGCATCTCGTTGCAATTTTAGAAAAGCTACAATTTCGTCATTAGTGGAGCGACGCGTAATGTCCTGAGATTCACTACGATAAAAGCGACTTAGTCTAGCATTTGCATCTCTTCTCTCAAACTCAAGTTGCATTTCATCGATGAAATCGGTGTCGCTCTCTTCGGCTACTTTTTGAGCTAACTGAACTACTACTTCAAGCTCAGCATCACGGTTACTACCTGCAAGTTCTAGAATGAGCTGAGGTGTGCCTACTTCAAGTGTTACATGCATCCCGCCTTGTAAGTCTAAGCCTAATGAAAGAATATTTTCTTTTAGGTTGGATAGTTTTTCAGCGTATTCCATTTCATATTGAGTACGTTCTTCTTCGTTAAAGGTACTCATTTGTCGTTGTTCCAAATTCCAAATAATGGTTGGATACAAATAGTAAAGTGTTAAGGCAGAAAAGGCCGCTATTAGACCTATTTTAAATCCGTTTCCTTGCATAATATTTTTTTTTAGTTGGTATAAAGTGATGGTTAGGTTTGATTATTGTGAACCTAAAAAAATAGATATAGTGTGAGCTAGGGTGCACCAATGGCTATACCGTTAATCATAGGATGCTTCTGTATGGATGCAGTATAGCTTGGGTTGTAAAGCGTAAAGTGCGAGATTATTTGGGTTTCGCAGGTAGTGGGTTCAACTAAATAATTAGGAGTCGTAAGTTTAGCAAATTTGCTTTGAATATGATTTTTGAGGGTACATCCTCGTGGTTCCAGTATTGAAGTCATGTGTTGATGCTGGTCCATATGATCCAGTACATTCCACTGTATAAGAAGTATTTTATCCAGATTTTTTTGTTTTAAATAGGCTTTGACTGCATATGTCCATTGCTCTATATTATTGCTCTCTTTCCAAAGTTTTTCGAGGTGCAAACGAATTGACTTAAGATATTCTGGATCCTGAAGCTCAGGGTATTGGTTCGCTGCTAAAGAGTGATCAAAGTGTTTGTTGAGCCATTGGTTAAACCGTTGATTTTGGTGTTCATTTTCGAGCATAGGTATACTCTGTGAAACGAAAGAGACAAGTAGTAAGCTTAGACTAACTATTTTAAGAATATGTGTACGAAAAAAATTCATAAGTGGAAGCTTAAGATAGTAAGCTTAGAGCTTTCCTACAATGGAAGATAGTCGTTCAAATTCTTGCTTTAAAAACATCCCCGTATACGAATTTGGAACTCCAGAAATTGTTTTAGGGCTTCCTTCTGCAACAATTTGCCCGCCCGCCTTACCACCCTCTGGACCCAAATCAATAACCCAGTCCGCGGCTTTAATCACATCTAAATTGTGCTCGATTACCATTACGGTATTTCCCTTAACCACTAATTGTTGTATTACATTTACTAAGAGGCGAACATCTTGAAAGTGTAAGCCTGTTGTTGGTTCATCCATAACATATAGCGTATTACCAGTACCTATTTTTGAAAGTTCGCGGGCAAGTTTTATCCGCTGAGCTTCACCGCCGGATAGAGTGGTGCTAGATTGTCCTAGAGTAAGATATCCTAATCCAACTGATGCTAGTGTTTTAAGTATTCTCGAGATAGCAGGTTGTGAGCTAAAAAATTCAACTCCCTCCATTATAGGCATTTCTAAGATTTCTGAAATATTTTTTTCGCGGAAGTATATTTCCAGCGTTTCTCGATTATAACGTCTTCCTTGGCAGGTTTCGCAGGATACGTAAACATCAGGGAGAAAGTTCATCTCGATTTTACGTATACCGTCACCTTTACAAGTTTCGCAGCGTCCACCTTTTACATTGAATGAAAATCGACCCTGATCATAGCCACGTATCTTGGATTCTGGTAATTCCGCAAAAAGTCTTCTGACATGATCAAAGACCTTGGTGTAGGTTCCTGGATTAGAGCGTGGTGTCCTACCTATCGGGCTTTGATCTATTGAGATAATTTTGTCAATATTTTCAAGGCCATCTACTTCATCATAAGGCAATGGAACTGCCTTAGATTTATAAAAATGATTGGACAGTATTGGAACTAATGTTTGGTTGATAAGGGAGCTTTTTCCAGAGCCACTTACCCCTGTCACTGTGATAAACCTACCCAAAGGAACTTGAAGGTCAACCGACTTGAGATTATGTCCTCGAGCGTTAGTAATACAGATTTTTTTTGAGTTACCTTTCCTAGGGTTCTTAGGTACAGCTACTTGTTCTTCATCTCGTAAAAAACGTGCAGTCATGGATTCTGGTTCCAATTCATCTGGTTTGCCTTGTGTTACAATATACCCGCCATACGCTCCTGCTCCCGGGCCCATATCTATTACGTAATCAGCCCTCTCAATGGTATCCCGGTCATGTTCAACTACAATGACACTATTCCCTAAATCTCGAAGAGTCTCAAGGGATTGAATAAGCTTCTTATTGTCTCGTTGATGAAGTCCAATACTTGGTTCATCGAGTATGTAGAGAACTCCAACTAGCTGGGTTCCGATTTGAGTAGCCAGTCTGATTCGTTGAGCCTCACCTCCACTCAGCGTTTGTGCTTCCCGATTAAGACTCAGATAGTTTAGACCTACATTTAGCAAAAAATCGAGTCGATCTCTAATTTCCTTGAGTATTTGTTGCCCTATTTCTTGCTGCCGTTCACTCAAGTTTATATTATATAGAGTATCTCTGAGTTCTTGGATGTCCATTTCTACTAAGTCTTGTATACCATATTTACCTAATTTATACGACAATGCTTCTCTATTAAGACGCCCACCACGACATTTAGGACAACTAACTTTGGACATAAAAGATTTCGCCTTTTCACGTTGTTTTTGGGACTTGGATTTTTCGTATTGTTCAATAATGGTATCCCGTAATCCTCTGAAGCTATGTTGATAAGTGACCTTATCAGAGCGAAATTCATAGGTAATCGCGTATTTTTGAGTACCACTACCCTTCATTATCGTATCAATGAGTTCACTAGGGTAGTCAGTAATGGGAAGGTAGAAATCCACTCCATAATGATTTAGAACGGCTTCAAGCTGCTTAAATGCAAAAATATCTCTTGGTTTTCCAAGAAAGCGAATACCTCCATCCTCAACACTTTGTTGTGGATTTGGTACCAGAAGTTCCCAACTAACATCATATGCGTGTCCTAATCCATCGCAGGTAGAACACGCTCCGAAAGGAGAATTAAAAGAAAATAGATTAGGCGCTGGTTCCTCGTATGCAATCCCACTTTCAGGATCGAATAACTTTTGTGAAAAAAGTCGGTCTTCCCATCCCTCTTTATATTTAAGAGCGAGCACTACTGTGCCATCAGCCATTTCAAGAGCTGTTCTAACACTATCTGTAATCCGTTTTTCACTCTTCGAGCTAACTACAAACCTGTCTATAACTATTTCTATAGTATGTGTTTTGTAGCGGTCAAGCATAAGCCCAGTTTCCAACTCAACAATATCCCCATCCACACGGGCTTGTAAATAACCTTGTTTAATCATTTGTTCGAAAAGCTCACGATAATGTCCCTTACGACCCCTAATTACAGGCGCTAAGCAGTAAGCTTTGGTGCCATCTTCAAGTCCTAGAATTGAAGAAACAACTTGATCAGTTGTTTGTTTCTCCATTTTTACTCCTGTTATGTAGGAATATGGAATAGCGACCCGAGCATAGAGAAGTCGCATAAAGTCATATATTTCAGTAACTGTACCTACTGTGGAACGAGGATTTCGATTGGTCGTTTTTTGATCGATGGAGATAACAGGGGATAAGCCATCGATAAAATCAACCGCAGGCCGTTCCATCATACCTAGGAATTGACGTGCATAAGCAGACAATGATTCTAAAAAACGGCGTTGACCTTCGGCATATATTGTATCAAAAGCTAATGAAGATTTACCGGAGCCAGACAAGCCTGTGACTACAACGAGTGCGTCTCTTGGGATGGTTATATCGAGGTTTTTGAGATTGTGTTCGCGAGCTCCGCGTATGACAATAGACTCTTGCATAGAACTTCCTTAAGTAGAGTTTAGCCTGTTAATTTAAACAACTGATTAAATTACCAAACAATTAGAGAAATTTCTGCTATTTGCACAGCTTTTTTACGTAGCTTTCCCAAAAATACTGTAAGTTAGTTTCTTTCTTAATCTTATTGAAATTGCAAATATAACTTTTTATGTCTGTACATACTGCTACATGGAGTCCCTCAAGTTGGAGAGAGTTTCCTATCCAGCAACTTCCAGATTATCCAAATAAAGAAGAACTTGAATGTTCCTACAATGAGCTACAATCCTTACCACCTTTGGTTACCTCATGGGAAATTGAATCTCTGAAGGAAAAACTTGCAGTGGTGAGCGCTGGAAAAGCTTTTTTATTTCATGCGGGCGACTGTGCAGAGAGTTTTGATCTGACCCAATCCTCAAAGATTGTAAATTTGGTTAAAGTTCTTCTCCAAACCAGTTTCATCATGATACATGAAATGGGAGTACCTGTTGTCAGGGTTGGTAGGATGGCTGGTCAATATGCAAAGCCTCGTTCCTCTGCTTTTGAAATCATTGATGGAGTTGAAATGCACAATTATCGTGGAGATTTAATCAATGGCTTTGAAAAAAATCAGGCAAAGCGCGTACCAGACCCGAAACGTATATTAGAAGGGTATCATAAGGCGGGACTGACGCTGAATTTTATTCGAGCACTAGGTGATGAGGGCTTTGCGGATTTGCATTATCCTGAGCAGTGGGAGTTAGATTTTATGCAGAATAATCCTTACCACCAAGAATATGAATCTATGGTGAAATCCATCACACAGGCAGTAAAATTTATGGATGCGGTTTCCGAGCGAAGATTACAACAATCTCAAAAGGTAGATTTTTATACCTCTCATGAGGCACTTAATTTATTTTATGATTCGGCTCAGACCAGAAAGGTTCCACGGAAGGAAGGTTACTTTAATTTAAGTGCGCATATGGTATGGTTAGGTAATAGGACTCGTGATTTAAATGAAGCGCATGTTGAATATTTACGTGGCATTGAGAATCCTATTGGTATAAAAATAGGCCCACCCTATACCATCGATGAGATTCTAAAATTAATTGAGAAATTAAATCCTACACATGATGCTGGGAAAATTGTACTCATCTCACGTTTTGGAAAAAATCAAGTTCAAAAAGAACTTCCTGGTCTCATACAGGCGGTTCATAGAGAGGGTTTTCCTGTTGTTTGGAGTTCTGATCCAATGCATGGGAATACGTTTTCTTCGGCTAATGATTACAAAACACGCAATTTTGATCACATAATGGAAGAGTTAAAACATTCATTTGCTATTCACAGAGCTGAAGGTAGTTATTTAGGTAGTGTTCATTTGGAATTGACTGGAGATGACGTAACGGAATGTGTTGGAGGCGCTAAAGGGTTGGATGAAAATGGACTAGATGTGAATTACGAAACTTTTTGTGATCCACGCCTTAATTATGAGCAATCCTTAGAATTAGCTTTCCTCATATCTAAGGAATGGAAGAAAAGCTACGGATAGTGACAGTTTTTCTTGTTAGATGACGTACTTTCAGATGGCATCTGCCTCTTTTACTTAATCTACTGACAATCTATTAAATTGTGCTGATATCTCGTCATGCTTAACATAAAATACACCAGCGTGCTGTCAGTATTAGATGTGGGGCTTGCCTAATGGCATACCATTTGTGTATATCTGAACAAACTAAACGTTAAATGATAAACATTATTGAGGTATCAATTATGGCACTAGTACGATATACCAGACCTAATTACCGACATCTTTCAAAGAGCTTTAACGAGCTAATGGACGAATTTTTTGAGCCAATAAATGCTCGAACTATGAATAATTTAACCCCTAAGGTTGATATCCGTGAAAATGAGCAGGAATTTGAATTTTTGTTAGAGTTACCTGGTGTGCGCAAAGAAGACCTACAGATAGAGCTAGAACAAGATGTACTTTATGTTTCTGGGGAGCGTAAAGTAGCGGAAGAAACAAAGGAAACTAATGTGCACAGAATGGAACAATTTTATGGTTCCTTTCATCGAAGTTTTCACCTCCCTCAAGGGTTAGATAAGGAAAATATTACTGCCCAATATCAGGATGGTATACTTCGATTGACCATTAACAAAGACGAAAAAGCGGTAAAAAAGCAGATAGTAATCCAATAATAAAGATCCAATTTTTATTATAATTGGAGTTTAGATGATTCGAACTTGGGCGGCCACTTTGTATTACAATAAGTACATACGACGGGACGCCCTTGGTTCGTTAAGAGAACAAATTTAAAAAACCAGTAAAAAATACATTTTATAAAGCTTATGAAGCGTACATCAACAACCACTTTTGCTTTACTTATCTACTTATTCATACCAATTGCACTATATTTTCTCGCAGCTGATCGGGGAGCTAACACTGGAACTGCCTCAAGTAACATTCACATACCAGAAGTAATGGATTCATTAGAATCTATGGTGAATCGATACGATACACTGCCTAGTTCTGAAATCCTTAATAAACCTGTAATGCGGCTTAATGATTTCAACGATGCCATTGTAGAGATTGCAGAAAATTCGAACCCATCGGTAGTAACCATTACCACTGAAAGAACACGTGAAGTTCGCGTTATGGATCCATTTTCAATGTTTTTTGGCAATCCAAATAGTCGAGAAAATACACGTGAGTATGTGCAAAGGGGCTTGGGTTCAGGAGTAGTAGTCTCCGATGATGGTTATATCTTAACCAATAATCATGTAATTGAGAATACTGATCAAATAATGGTTCGATTATATGATGGACAAGAGCTAGAAGCTACATTAATTGGAAAGGATCCCATGACTGATATTGCTGTTTTACAAATTAAGGAAGGGGCCGCTCCTGCTCTACCTTTGGGTAATAGTGATGAAGCTAAGGTAGGCTCCTTCGTGTTAGCTATTGGTAGTCCTCTTAGCGAAGATCTAGCTCATACGGTTTCATTTGGTATCGTAAGTGCTCGTGGGCGTTCCTTAAATCTAACCGTATATGGGGATTATATTCAAACTGACGCGGCGATCAATCCTGGTAATTCAGGTGGAGCTCTAGTAGATTTGAACGGTACCTTGGTGGGAATAAATTCCGCTATTGCCTCACGCTCGGGTGGAAATGATGGGATTGGTTTTGCCATTCCTGTTAAATTAGCTAAACGTATTATGGACGACCTCATTGAGGATGGTTCTGTAAGCAGGGGGTACTTAGGGATGTATACTGCGGGAGAACTAGATCCTACAATGGCAGATGCCTTGGATTTAGAGGTTTCAAAAGGTGTCATTGTGGGCCGAGTTGAGACCAAAGGGCCAGCTGAGAAAGGAGGACTAAAAGAAGAAGATATTATTGTGGGGCTCAATGGGGAAGCTGTTCAAAGTTGGGATTCATTTAGAACAGACATTGCGAGTCTAAAACCCGGCGAGAAAATTAACGTTCAAGTGATTAGAGATGGTAAACCAGTTGAATTAACCATTACCATTGGAGAGCGTCCAGGTGAGCAGGCCCTTGCTTCGAACACTACGACTACCAGAGATATGGTTGAAGATTTAGGGTTTAATGTACGCACTTTGACGGAGACCTTGCGATCTGAGCTTCGATTAAGTGACGAGGTTGAAGGCGTACTGGTTCAAGGTATTAAAGAATCAAGTGATGCCTATCAAAGGGGCTTAAGAAATGGAGATATTATCTCAGCGGTTAAGCGAAAATCTACAAATAATGTGGATGAATTTTTCTCAGAAGTAAACCGAAGTCTTGAAGCTGGTGATAAGGCAATATTACTCACAATTGAACGGGATAACCTAAAACAATTCATAGCATTTAGGATGTAGTATACCTTGAAAAATAAAACCTGCAAATAAGGCAGGTTTTCCATAAAAAGCGCTAGGAGTGGCACGGTTTTGGTATTTTGTAAGCGAGGGTTGTCGTTGAAAAATGTTCAATACCTCGCTTTTTTAATTTAATGACGGAGAGACCATGAATTTGAATAGTTTTACATTAAAAGCGCAGCAAGCAATACAATCATCTTTAGACCTAGCTCAAGATGTAGGTCATCAAGCTGTAGAGGCAGTTCATATTGCAAAGGCCTTAATGGATGGGGAACAAGATACTATCCATTCCATTCTATTAAAATTAGGGGTTCAAAAAGACCAGCTTAGAGCCATTGTAGAGAAAGAGCTTACAACGCGACCGAAGGTATCAGGCGCGTCGGTATCGGGGCCTTATTTAGGGCCAACTGCAAAGAGTATGTTAGATCAGGCAAAGGCAGAGTCCCGCGATATGGGCGATGAATATATAAGTACCGAGCATGTGCTTATGGCCATATCCAAGGTAGGGGAAATATGGGCGAAGGATTGGCAGGGGTTAGGGCTTAAGAAGGAAGCTATTCAGCAAGTACTTAAAGAAACACGCGGCGGGCAAAAAGTTGATGATCCGAACGCTGAGAGCCGTTTTGCGGCGTTAAAAAAATATGCTAGAGATTTAAATGAGTGGGCAGAAAAAAACAAGTTAGACCCAGTCATTGGAAGAGATGCCGAAATCCGAAGGGTAATGCAAATCTTGTCCAGAAGAACCAAAAATAATCCGGTATTGATTGGAGAACCCGGAGTGGGTAAAACAGCTATTGCTGAGGGAATGGCTTTACGGATCGTGCATGGTGACGTTCCTGAAGGCCTCAAGCAAAAGCGAATTTTGGCTTTAGATATGGGGGCATTAATTGCTGGAACTAAGTTCAGGGGTGAGTTTGAAGAACGTTTAAAAGCGGTGGTTAAGGAAGTAACGGACTCAGATGGAGATATTATTCTTTTTATTGATGAAATACATACACTTGTCGGAGCGGGTGCCACCGATGGAGCCATGGATGCGGCTAATATTTTAAAACCAGCTTTGGCTAGAGGAGAAATGCATGCCATTGGTGCGACCACTTTGGATGAGTACCGTAAATACATTGAGAAAGACAAGGCATTAGAACGGCGTTTGCAAACTGTAGTGGTGGGTGAGCCAAGTGTGGAGGATACTGTTTCGATTTTAAGAGGTTTGCAAGAGCGCTATGAACTCCATCATGGGGTTCGAATAACAGATGCTTCCATTGTGACCGCCGCCGAATTATCTCATCGATACATAGCAGACCGATTTTTACCAGATAAGGCGATCGATTTGATTGATGAGGCTGCTTCTCGTTTACGCTTACAAATAGATTCCCTGCCAGAAGAGTTAGATGCACTGGAGCGACAAATTCGGCAACTTGAAATTGAACGAGAGGCCCTAAAGCGTGAACAAGATTCCACATCAAAAAAACAAATAGAGAAAGAGTCTGCTAAACTTAATCAACTCGAAAAAGAACTTTCAGATTTAATCGATAAGCGAACAAGTATGCGCACTCAATGGGATCAAGAGCGGTCGGTAATTCAACAAGTAAGAGCTCTAAAACAAGCAATTGAAACCACGCGTAATCAGGCTGACAAGGCTGAGAGAACAGGGGAGTATGAACGAGTAGCCGAGCTTCGCTATGGTACCTTAGTACAGCTTGAAAAAGAGTTGCAACTTGCTCATGAGCATGCGCAGCGATTACAAGAAGGAACAACCCTGTTAAAAGAGGAGGTGGTTGCTGAAGATATAGCCGATATCGTAGCGCGCTGGACCGGCATACCCGTCAGTAAAATGGTGCAGTCTGACAGGGATAAACTGTTGATGCTTGAAGAAGAGTTGCATAAGCGTGTAATTGGGCAAGACAATGCTATTGAAGCCGTCGCTAATGCCGTTCGACGATCTAGGGCAGGCTTACAGGATGAGAATCGTCCCATAGGTTCTTTTTTCTTTTTGGGTTCAACTGGCGTTGGAAAAACAGAATTGGCTCGCACGTTAGCCGAGTTTTTGTTTAATGATGTTCAGGCTATGATTCGTATAGATATGAGTGAATACATGGAAAAACACTCAGTAAGTCGTCTAGTTGGAGCTCCTCCGGGATATGTTGGATATGATGAGGGCGGGCAGCTTACTGAGTCGGTTCGCCGCAGACCCTATTCGGTCTTGTTGTTGGATGAGGTGGAAAAAGCACATTCTGATGTCTTTAATATTTTACTACAAGTACTCGATGAGGGACGTCTGACCGATAGTAAAGGTAAAACGGTCGATTTTACCAATACAATTATCATAATGACATCAAACCTTGGTTCCTCTCTAATAATGGAAGAGATGGAGCAAAACATAGGGCCATTGGATCAATCACAGTATACCAGAATGCAAGAGCAGTTGATTGATTTATTGAAAAAAAGTATCCGTCCTGAGTTTCTAAATAGGGTAGATGACATCATTATATTTCACCCACTAGAAGCTCGTCATATTCGCTCTATTGTAGATATTCAACTTCGTAGATTGTATCAGACATTAGCTAAGCAACAGGTTGTACTCCAGATCCCTGAGGAAGTCAAAAACTGGCTGGCTGAGCGAGCATTTGATCCAGTATTTGGTGCGCGACCCTTAAAAAGAATGATTCAGCAGCATCTAGTCAATAATTTAGCCACTGAATTATTGAAAAAGGAACTCGATGGAGCAATAGAATTTGAGGCTCAGGTATCTAAAAATAGAGATACTATCCTATTTGCAGAGATTCTAAATGATCCACACGAATGGGCTAAAGAAGAGCTTTAGCATCTTCTTCTATTCGAGCAAGTAACTTTTCAATTGTATGTTCTTGTTCGGGCCGCATGAGCACACTTCTAAGTAAAACGACTTGATTACTATCTACCAAGATTTCGGGAAATCTTTGACTAAAATCTTGCGAGTTTACCGTGTAGAGTGAAATATAGTATTGTTGGCTAGGGTCATTATTGTTCATGCCTTGATGAAATATTTTTTTAGACCGATCACTAATAGTTGATGTTGATCCGGGCGCATTTTTCTTAGCCACATAATAAGTGACTATATCAAGCTCAGGTGCTATATAAGGATTTAGTATTTCACTGTTATCCAAATAACCATAGGCTTTGATAGCCGCCATGTGACATGCGGTGAGTATAGGGCCAAAGCCATGATTTGGTTCCAATGGAAAACATTGTAAGGTGGCCCAAAAAGAAGCTGCCGCAGCTCCTGCACGAGAGCATTCTAAACTAATTTCACCTAGGTGCAACTCTTCAGAACTAAAATAGGTATAAGGGGAATCATGCTTGTAGAAAACGCCAACTTCTGGATTTTTAAAAAGTACACATCCACATCCATAAGGTTGAAGCCCGTGTTTATGTGGATCGATTACGATACTATCGGCCTCTTGCATTCGATCCCAATGTACGTTAGGACCGGGTAGGTAATCTGAGATCGTTTTAAAAAAACCTCCATATGCGGCGTCAATATGAATTCGAATACTTCTAGGTCGGGCCCAATCTAGAATCTCCGATAGAGGCTCTACTTTTCCCAGTCCAGTAGTACCCATAGTGACGATTAACGTTCCAATAGAGTCGACTGGGAGTGCTTCAAGGCATTCTGCAATGGAATTCTCATCTTCTAACTGGAAAGTATGAGCCTCCATATCTAAAACTTGAGCCATTCGACTGTGGGTATAATGGGCTTCGTTAGAATAGGCTATCCCTTTGTTTGGGTGCAGGCAACGGGCAATCCAAAGAGCTTCTAGATTTGCAATGGTCCCACTAGAACTTAGGTGCCCCATATAAGTATCATTGTATCCAAATAAATTGGCCAAAGCTTGAACACACTCTTTTTCCATTTCAGAACTAGGTGGTCCTCCGTCTAAAGCATGATTATTTGGGTTTAACCCCATTGTTACCGAATAAGCAAGTGCTGCAATAGGGTGGGGAGGCTTGAGCATTTGGCCTGCATAATTGGGATGATGAAAGGGATAATTTCCAGTTAATCGTTCGCTCAGTGAACGTAGAGTTTTCTGGATGATTGAATCATCAACTATAAGGCTAGGGTGGGTTGTAAATACCCCAAAAGAATCTTTCCATTCTTGTAATTGTTGTAGTGATGGATGAAAGGTCTGAAATATTGAGGTATCCATAATTGAAATAGTGATTTAGAATAAATCCATGGATATACCTGCGCTTAGTACTTGTTTTAGCTGGATATCCGTTGAAAAGTCGTAATCATATCGTAGTTCAAATTGCAATGAAGCTTGAAGGGTTGAATTTATTCTACCAATAAATTCGTTTGTCCAATATACATCAGTCTCGTTTATTGGGTGCAGTAAGTTGGTGAATGTTTCAATATCTGTGTTGTATTGTACATTTTTGAATACTTCTTTTTGGAAGGTTATACCTGTCGTAAGACCACCTTCAAATCGATAACTAACTCCTTGCTTGAGACCATAATTTGACGCTAAATCCTCTCGCATAACAATGGTTTGCTTTAAACCAAGCCCTGCTTCCATTTGGAAACTTTTTTCAGCATTAAAGCTAACACCAATCCCTTCTGTTATATAGGCTGGGGCAAAGAAACCAGAAATTAACGAATCAGCACCAGTAGGGTTACGTTTAGCATTGTATTCGAATCCATCTCGAAACTGTGTTCGTAGCATAACTGTTCCATAAGAAGAAAGTCGTGGACTTGTGGCAAAAGCAAAAGTACTACGTGTTCTGATGGTAAATAAATCGTCAGATTTACGTGTATTCTTATTAAAACGAGCTTGACCATATCTTCCATTAATTCTTATTCCAAACGCAAATAAATCGCTGCGATAAATCTTGGTATAGTTAGTCGAAAAAGTACCACTAATCGTGTTTACCCCACCTTCACTCCAGTTTTCAAAACTGGCTTGAGCACCATTAAGATTTATTCTCAAGTCATTTTCCCAGCCTTTCAGTGTGTCTGGTATCACAATAGTTTGACCTGTTGAGTGCGCACTTAACAAAAGAGTTATAATAAAGGACATTACGCCAGATAGGCGTGAATAAGATATCCTCATGCTGATCGTTTTATGAATTTTTAAATAAAATCACTGTTTCCAAGTGGTTTTCACTTAATAAAACTTCCACATGTTCTCCAACTTTAGTTGGGATGTGTTCTCCAACAATGTTTGCAAGAATTGGATATCGCCGGTGTCCTCTATCAATTAACGATACAATTTCGATAATCTCAGGTTTTTGTGAGTGAAACAACACTGAAAGTGATTGAAATAATGTTTGCCCAGAGAAAACTACGTCATCTACAATTAAAACCTGTTGGTCATTTAAATCGGGTATAGTTTTATCACCTTTGCTGAATACGTCTAAGTGATAAATAACATTTTCTTGATTAGATCTTAGCTCATTAAGTTCGGATACAAGCTCTTGAGCTAGTGCAAAACCTCGTTCATTTAATCCAATCACATGAAGAGGTAGATTAACCGAAAAGTGCTCGTAAATCTGAATAGCCATTCTCTTTATACATCGAGAGATTCGGGCCCTGTCCATGAGTATAAGTTGATGTCCCATGAGCTCTAAATGTTATTTTAGGATATCTTAATAAAAGATAAGATACGATTTTAGACATACTAATAAGTGAGTTTTTTTGACTAAAGTATCTAAATGTTTGTCCAATCTTAAAAATAGATGGTTTGAGTCTTGATTAGAGATTTATAGCTCACTATCTTCAGAGCCTATTAACGACATTCTGCCCGGTCGTCTAATGGCAGGACACCTGGTTTTGGTCCAGTATGTGGGGGTTCGAGTCCTCCCCGGGCAACTAAACTCGGTGGGTGTCAAGGTTAAGAGCCCGTCGTTTTATGTAATCCTGAACATATCAGTGCTAGCAAACTAAAATAACCTTGGACAGTCCTCTTGCAATATTTTCTGGTACCAGTAATCCAGCCTTGGCCCGTGCCATAGCAGAGGAGTATGGAACTAATCTCGGAAACATAACAATCAAAAAGTTTTCAGATGGTGAACTCTACGTCAAATACGAACAAAGTATACGTGGAGAGGATATATTTTTAGTTCAACCAACCCCCCCATCAGGCGATAATATTATCGAGCTACTCCTCATGTTGGATGCTGCTAAGCGTGCCTCTGTCAAACGCGTGACAGCAGTAATTCCATATTTTGGATATGCACGTCAAGATCGAAAAGACCAACCTAGAGTGTCTATTGGTTCAAAGTTGATGGCTAATCTACTAGTCGAGGCGGGTGCAGATCGCATATTAACGATGGACCTGCATGCAGCACAGATTCAAGGATTTTTTGATATCCCTCTTGACCATCTCTATGCCTCTCGTGTATTTATTGACCATATGACTAAGCATCCAATTGATAACTTGGTGGTGGTAGCACCCGATGTTGGTAGTTTGAAAACAGCACGAGCCTATTCAAAAAAACTTGGTGCTTCTCTAGCATTTATTGATAAGCGTAGGCCCAAACAAAATGAGTCAGAGATAATGAACATAATTGGTGAGGTCGAGGGTAAAAATGTTTTAATCGTTGATGATTTAATTGATACAGCCGGTACGTTAACCAATGCGGCGGCTGCCATGAAAAAGCGAGGTGCATTAGACATACGAGCTACATGTTCTCACCCCATACTCTCAGGGCCAGCGTTTCAAAGAATCGAAGACTCACCTATTTATGAACTATTGGTAACCGACACCATTCCATTGCGTCAGCCATCTGATAAAATAAAGGTACTTAGTGTGGCAAATATTTTTGCTGAAGCAATCGAACGGATTCATACCAATGACACCATCAGTGCGTTATTTGTTAATTAATAAGTAGAATAGGAAAAAAATGGCAAAGCCAGAATATGTTAAACTTGAGGGTAAGCCTCGAGAAATCAATAAAAAAGTAAACCGTGAGCTGCGTGCAGCTAAACGTGTACCTGCCGTATTATATGGTCCTGAAGTACAAGAAAACAAACATTTTTCAATAGATGAATTAGCGCTAGAAAAGATTTTGAGCCGTGCTCAAACAAAAGTTCAAGAGCTTACAATCGACGGGAAAGTGTACAAAACACTACTAAAGAGAACAGAATTTGATCCGGTTACAGATCGCCCCATTCACGCCGATTTTTATGTTCTAAGTGATATACACAAAGTAACGCTCCGAGTGCCTATTGGTATTAAGGGAAATGCGCGTGGTGTTGTTGAGGGAGGTGGGCGTTTATTTCAGCCAATGAAATTTCTGCGCATAAGAGTTCTACCAGAAAATATTGTTGCTGAGTTTCAAGTTGATGTGACACCACTAAAAATTGGGCAGTCTTTTCATGTTTCGGATTTAGAGTTAGATGGAATTATCCCGTTAGATTCTCTAAACAGAACCATTGTTACCATTAGGCCACCAAAAGGACAACTATTGAAAGATGTCCTTGATGATGAAGGTAGTGATGATGCTGAAAGAACTGAGGATCCCTCGGAAGAAAGTACTTCTGAGGAATAAGTAGAGGATACCTGTGGCGCTATTAGTTGGACTTGGGAATGTAGGTGCAGATTATGAAGGTACACGACATAATATTGGTTTTGATATAGTAAATATGTTAGCCCACAAACTAGGCAGCTCGTTCCAAGCAGGCAATGGTCCCTATGTATATGCTAATGCACGATATAAGGGCCATAATTTGTTTTTAATAAAACCTACGAATTACATGAATAACAGCGGTTCCTCGGTAACCAAAGCCATGGCACAGTTTAATCATAATTCAGACCAAAGCTTAATTATCTATGATGATTTAAATTTGGCATTGGGAGATTTAAGGTTGCGACCAAATGGTAGTGACGGGGGACACAATGGAATCTCAGATGTCCATGAAAAAATAGGTTCACAGGCCATACCTCGCTTACGAATAGGCATTGGAAATGATTTCCCAAGAGGCAGACAAATTGAATTTGTATTATCACCATTTAAATCTGAGGATTTAGAGTTAGTAAAACAAGCGATAGATAACGCTGTTCAGGCTAGCTTAGATTTTGTGGGTTTGGGGCTAAATAAAGCAATGAATATACATAATTAGTATACACTTTTGATACGGGTGCAGAGTCACCTCGTTAATTACCATATAAAACATAGAACGCAGAATTATGCAAACCATATTATACTTAATACCACTCGCAGGACTTATAGCTCTGCTTTACACGTTTATAAAGTCATCTTGGGTATCCAAACAAGATGTTGGAACTGATCGAATGGGACGAATAAGCGAAAGCATCGCGGCAGGTGCTATGGCTTTCCTAAAAGCCGAATACAGAGTACTAGCAATTTTTGTTGCTGCAGTAGCAATCCTTTTAGGAATCAGCGCTAACCCCGAAACATCTAGTTGGATGGTGGCCATTTCCTTTGTGGTGGGTGCTATTTGTTCCGGTCTTGCCGGATTTATTGGGATGCGTGTCGCAACCAAGGCGAATGTAAGGACAACCAACGCAGCTCGTACAAGTCTAGGAAAAGGCTTAGAAGTAGCTTTCGCTGGAGGCTCAGTAATGGGGCTTGGAGTTGTGGGGCTTGGTGTTTTAGGCCTGAGTTTACTATTGATAACATTTGGAAGTATTTTTGGTCTTGAGGGTGCAGGTGCTGTTAACAAAGTATTAGCTATTGTGACAGGTTTTTCTTTTGGTGCCTCATCTATTGCTTTATTTGCCCGAGTCGGCGGCGGTATCTATACAAAGGCAGCTGATGTTGGCGCTGACTTAGTAGGTAAAGTAGAAGCAGGTATACCAGAAGATCACCCATTAAATCCAGCTACTATCGCAGATAATGTTGGTGATAATGTAGGCGACGTTGCTGGTATGGGAGCTGATTTATTCGAGTCTTATGTAGGTTCCATTATTGGTACAATGGTGTTAGGTGCTGCATTTATGACCGTTCCAACATGGTCAGATAATTTTGATGGACTTTCGGCAGTTCTATTACCATTAGTTTTGGCGGGTACTGGTATTATTACCTCGATTGCAGGTACTTTTTTGGTTCGTGTTACAGAAGGTGGGGATCCACAAAAAGCACTTAATTTAGGCGAATTATTTTCAGGTGTCGTAATGTTGATTGCCTCTTACTTCATTATAACTTGGATGCTTCCAGAGAGTTGGATATTCACGGGTACTGAGTATACGAGTACAGGTGTTTTTATTGCGACTATTTTTGGATTACTTTCCGGCTTAGCCATTGGTTTTGTTACCGAGCATTATACAGGTACGGGTACTAAACCAGTTTTGTCTATCGTGAAACAGTCGATTACCGGATCTGCTACCAACATTATTGCAGGTTTGGGAGTGGGTATGATCTCTACTGCTATCCCCATACTGATTATAGCAGTAGCAATTATAGGTGCATTTAGTTTTGCTGGTCTCTATGGAATAGCAATCGCAGCCGTTGGTATGCTAGCTAACACAGGTATACAACTAGCTGTAGACGCTTATGGACCTATTTCCGATAATGCCGGTGGTATCGCTGAAATGGCAGAGCTAGAGCCAGAAGTTCGTGAGCGTACCGATAAACTAGATGCGGTTGGAAATACAACAGCAGCTATCGGCAAAGGTTTTGCGATTGGTTCAGCTGCGTTAACGGCATTAGCATTATTTGCTGCATTTATAACAGCTTATGAAGCTGTAAATCCTGGATTAGAAGTTGTCATCAATATCACGAATCCCTATGTAATGGCTGCCTTATTTGTTGGAGCAATGTTACCATTTTTATTCTCTGCACTTTCTATGAACGCAGTTGGACGTGCTGCAATGAGTATGATTGAAGAAGTACGCCGTCAGTTCAAGGATATCCCTGAATTACGTGCAGCTCTAGACGTGATGAATAACAATGATGGAAAAGATTTTACTAAATGGTCAAAAAAAGATCAAGGGATCTTTGAAGCGGCTGATGGTAAAGCAGAATATGAGAAGTGCGTGGAGATATCAACGGCAGCTTCTATACGAGAGATGGTATTACCTGGATTATTAGCAGTTATTGTACCTGTACTGTTCGGTTTTGTGCCAGGTTTTATAAGCGATGATCCTACTTTAGGAGCTAAAATGCTTGGTGGTCTTTTAGCAGGTGTCACATCGGCTGGTGTACTAATGGCTCTTTTCCAATCCAATGCGGGTGGGGCCTGGGATAATGCAAAAAAAATGGTTGAAGAGGGTGTAACTGTTGACGGCGTGGAATACAAAAAAGGTAGCGAGCCACATAAAGCTGCAGTAGTCGGTGATACGGTAGGTGATCCATTTAAAGATACCTCTGGTCCTTCTCTCAATATCTTATTAAAACTTATGTCTGTTGTAGCATTGGTCATAGCAACGATGATTTAACTATGTTTTGTACTTTTTTTTAGGAAAACAATGTCATCAAGTCAATTACTTAAACTGGTGTTCTTTCACGATCAACGCATGGAAGAACTAACCAGTTCAAGTTCAGACACTTCCAAGGATGATAATGATGTACTTTCATTATTTACCAAGCCCGATCCTACTTATTCTCGTTTATTTTTTATGGGAAGTGATCTAGCAAATAATCGTTACGGAATTAACTTATTAGATGCCTATCCTTCTGTTTTAAGCATTTTTGAACATCTTTATACTTTGCCACCCGCACCACAATGGTCAGATGGCCAAGGAATCGGTGGTTGGATAGATAACGCGCCAATGGATGCCTATCTTAGATTAGTCCCAAAATCTATTGACAGAATACAGTCTTCAGGCATCGATACGATTACTTCATTGAAAACCAACAACCCAGCCATTGCTAAAAGCAATCATGAAAGAGCATGGGGTTACGAATTAGAACCTATTGTACTTCATAGATTATTAATGAAAGACGAATTTATTTTAGTTAAGCGTGCTGCGTCAGATGGCCACGATATTGATTTATACAGTAAACAAAATCCATATATCGATTTTTTCTATCCCTTACAGTCTTTATTGCCGAATTCTTATAGATTTTTTTCTATTAACGGTAAAAGGGTACATAATAAAGAAGCTTTGTTTTTTGAACGAACACGGCTATACAAACCTCCTCACGGTTTTGAAGAAGTTCATCCCGAGTCTGTTTTATAACTTATAGCATAGAAGAAACGGATCAGCAGCTAGGACTAATATTCAGGATTGAAATAGATCCAAATAGCGAATTTACTTAATATACTAGTAATGGCACTTTCCCTGATGATCTTTTTTGCTATTGCCATGTAGTGTATGAATACTTTAGCTATTGTTAAGCGAGAAACAAATAGCTGGAAATGGCCTCTATTTATGTTCGGCTATATGACTACTAAGTGAGCCTATTTTATTGCCTGGCTAACTTATAAGCTAGGTAATGAATTTTTATTTGGTTAAGCTGTTTTTATACTTGATTTTTTTTGATTCGCAATTTATAAGGTAAAAAGAGATATTTCGTGGGTGAACTTTTTAAATAAATTAGCTGATTCAATACGCGAATCATCCTCAGTATTGTGTATAGGACTTGATCCAAATCTTGCTCGTTTGCCTGAGCAAATTCATACTTTTTCAGAAGATCCTGTCGAGCGAATAGTATATTTTTGTCATCAGGTCGTAAAGGCCACTCACAAACATTGTGCTGCTTTTAAAACTAATTTAGCTTTTTTCGAAGCCTTAGGTCCTAAGGGTTTAGACGCGTTTCATCGAGTTATCGCTGCAATTCCCAGCCGTCATATAATCATAGCTGATGCTAAAAGAGGAGATATAAGTACTACGGCAGAGCATTATAAACAAGCATTTTTTGATAAGTTTAAGGTAGATGCTATTACTTTAAATCCTTTAATGGGAATAGAAACCCTGGAAGCTTTTAAAGGTGATAGTAGTAAAGCGGTTTATACACTTGCTTTGACGTCCAATGTCGGTGCACAAGATTTTCTTTTGGTGAGAAGTGGTAACTTTGATACTCTTTCGGCTCATATTGCAGATAAATTAGCCAAAATCCAGAAGTACTCTCAGACACATTTAGGTATGGTTATAGGGGCCACTCAGAGCAAAGTATCACAGCAGGTCTTAGCCCATCATCCAAAGGCTGCTTTATTAATTCCTGGTTTTGGCGCACAAGGAGGAGATATCAAAGCATTGACGGCACTCTTAGCTACTCACCCTGGACTACCCCTAATTAATTCCAGTAGAGCAATACTTTTTGACATAAACGATGTTAGTTATAATAGAACGGCGTCAGGCACTTGGCAAGATCGAATTCTAGAACGTACTCTTCTAGCGAATCAACAATTGCGTCCCATTTTTGAACAAGTCGACTTGAATTAAAAAATGAATTTAACAGAGGTCATTATTTATACTGATGGAGCCTGTAGTGGCAATCCTGGACCAGGAGGTTGGGGGGTATTGTTACGACACAATGGGAAAGAGAAAGAGCTTTCGGGTGGAGAAGCTCATACTACCAATAATCGAATGGAAATGATGGCGGTAATTGAAGCCGTAAGAGCTATAAAAAAACCATGTTTACTAAAGATTCACAGTGATAGTGCCTTAATAATTAATGCTATGACTAAGGGTTGGATAGATTCATGGCAGTCTAAAGGGTGGAAGAGGGCAGATAAAAAGCCAGTTGAAAATCAGGATTTGTGGGTCGAGTTGTTGAATGTAATAGGAGCTCATCAGGTGGAGTGGATTAAAGTGAAAGGACATTCGGGTATTCCAGATAATGAAAGAGTCGATCAATTAGCGGTACAAGCAGCTAAACAATTTATGTGATTTTTTTTTAGCTTTATTACGTTTTAGATAGAACAAATCTCAAAGTTAAGTCTATATGAAAGAAAACAACGCTATTGCTCCTTTTCACCTTGCTTTTCCGGTTAAAGACTTAACAGAAACATATCAATTTTACACTCAAATCCTGGGCTGTAGTACAGGGAGAAGTTCTGATCATTGGATAGATTTCAATATGTGGGGTCATCAGGTTGTAGCTCATTTAAGTCCAGATGAAGCAAAAGAATCATCCATAAATGCAGTAGACGGACATGGTGTGCCTGTTCGCCACTTTGGAGTAATTTTGAGTATGGATGATTGGAAAGCTTTAGCCGAACGAGTCAAAAATGCTGAACTTAGTTTTATTATTGAGCCCTATATTCGTTTCAAAGGTCAAGCAGGTGAACAGGCGACTATGTTCTTTTTAGATCCGAGTGGAAATGCATTGGAGTTCAAGGCTTTTGCCGATAAAAGTCAAATATTTGCTACTTAAATTGGCTTGGTTTTCGTCTCTTTACAAGCAAGAGTAAATTTAGTTAAGATTTCGACTCAAATCCCCCTTCTATGTGTTCATATTGTTGTTGGTACTCCTCCCACTGAAACATGAGTTCGGTTAGTTTTTTTTTGATCTTTTCATACTCAATATTAGTTTCTTTTACCTGAATGAGATTTTCATAAAAATCGACTTCAGCCATGGTGGTCTCGATAGATGACAAGTTATTTTCAGCGTTCTCTATTGCTGCTTCTATTTTATTAATTTTTTTCTTTAGAGGTCCCAAACGTTTGTTTAAAGCATTTCTTAATTCTGCCTCTTGCCGTTTTTTTTCTTTTTTGGAAAGGTTATTTGTACCTGAAAGCTCCATTTTTGTACTTTCTTGGGTATGCCCGTTAGCCGATGATATGAGTTCTGCTTCCTTTTTCTTTAAATAATAACTGACATTGCCAACAAGCAGCCTAATCGTTCCGGGCTGGATTTCCAAAACTTTGTTAACGATTGGGTCTAAGAAAGATCTATCATGTGAAACAATCATGCAGGTACCCTGATATTGTTGAAGGGCTTGTTGTAGAACAGCTTTACTACTCATGTCTAGATGATTCGTTGGTTCATCAAAAATCAGAAAGTTAGCTGGTGATAGTAGCATCTTTGCCAGAGCTAAGCGCGACTTTTCTCCACCTGATAATACTTTAACTTTTTTGAATACATCGTCTCCAGTGAATAGAAAACTACCCAATATAGATCGTAAACGACTCTCCTTTTCGCCAGATCCAGCTCTCATCATAATACTAAGTGGGTCTTCTGTTTCATCCAGTTCATCTGCCTGATGCTGGGCAAAATAGGCATGTTGTACTTTATGACCTAATTTTTGGATTCCACTTTGAATGGGTTCCAATCCACTTATAATTCGGATCAAAGTGGATTTACCTGCGCCGTTTGGTCCAACCACTGCTATTTTATCCTCTCGTTCGATTTCTAAATCTATACCATCGAATACCGTTAAGTCTCTATACCGCTTGACTACTTGATCTAATTTTACGACTACCTGCCCAGTTCGTTCTGGGGTTGGGAAGCTAAAAGATACGCTATCAAGCTCGGATTCGACTTCAATATGTTTTAATTTTTCAAGTTGTTTAACTCGACTCTGCACTTGTCTTGCCTTGGTAGCTTTATAGCGGAACCTTTCAATGAATTCTTGAGTATCTTTTATGTGTTTTTCTTGATTACGCTGTGCATTTATGAGTAATTCTCGTTCTTCGTCCCACTTACGCTCGTAAAAGCTATAGTTACCAGCATAATCCTGGAGTTTACCTTGACGTATAGCAAGTGTTCGGTTAGTCAGGCTATCTAAAAAGTATTGGTCATGTGAAACCACAATAACCGCTCCGTTATACTGAACTAAAAATTGTTCTAACCACTGTAACGACTCAATATCTAAGTGATTGGTAGGCTCATCCAGCAATAGATAGGTTGGGTCTTTTAGCAGAAGCTTAGCCAAGGCCATGCGCATAAGCCAACCACCACTGAATTCACTCGTAGTTCGGCAAAAATCTTTGGAGTTAAAACCAAGACCTGTTAACACTTTTTCCACCTTAGAGCGTATGCTATAAATGCCAGATTGTTCTAATTCGGTTTGAAGTGAACCAAGTTTGTCTAGGTAGTCACTATAGCTAGACGAGTTGGGATTTATATCACCCAGCTTATTCTGGAGATACTGAACATTTTTTTCTAAATCAAGAATAGGCTGAAACACTCTCTCTACTTCTTCTACAACATTTAGGGAGAAATTAGGTTCTACCCCATCTTGCGGTAGATAACCCAAACTTTCAGTTTTACCCATACTCACCGATCCTTTATCCACTTCTTGAAACCCCATAATCACTTTAAGTAAGGTAGATTTACCTGCTCCATTAGGTCCAACTAATCCTATACGATCGCCTGGATTAATAATTACCGATATGTCATCGAGCAAGGCTCGATCACCCAGTGATAGGTTAATATTAGCACATTGTAGCATAGTTGCTAAGAAATAAATTCAATGGATTTTGCCTCAAGTGCTCCCGTTATAAGCCGTGCTGTAATATCTAAGCCATCTGGGCCTAATAGTGACATCGATTTTTCCAGACTAATGCCGTAACCACCACCAATGATGGGTGTGAAGCCGTTTTCTATGAGGGTCTCAAGTGAGCTACAGTGCTGATATATACTCATCGTATTGGGGTTGGCTTTGCCATATTCATTATCAGTTTTTATGAGCTTGGTAGCTTCTACATATTGCGTAAGAATTCCCCAAGAAAGTGCCGTTTGACTCAGTACATAAGCAGCCATTTGGTCTCCAATAGGAACTATTGAATCCACCCAACGATCTTGATGAGAATGCATTTTATCGGCATAGCCTAGAAGTTTTTTTAGCCGAAAATTGTATTCCTCTAACCTTTTATCCGTTGTTTCTAGAATAAGAGTGTTTTTAGGATTTGGGTGACTTTCTAGGGCCTTTTGAATAAGATCATAGTATAAATCGTAGATTTCATCGGATAGAGCATGAGCTGCGTCTAAATTACCTGAAACCGCGGTATCTGTGATGGCTAATAGTTTATTACGGGTCTGATCGAAGGCATTAATCACGACGATAACTCGATCATATTTTTGAACATAATTGACTGCATTTACTAAATGCGAAACATCTCTGATATTACGCCCTTCAAAACTTAATACATGTATGTCTTTCATATAATTGTAGTGGTTTGAATGGAGATGAAATGCAGATTCTATGTTTGATTGTCGAGATCATCGGAGTAAATGACTGGAAAATCCGGTCGTAAGTTGTATTGGCTTTTCATTACTTGTCCATAGGCTCCAGCACTTCTGATGGCTAGTAAGTCGCCACGTTGCAATACAGGTAATGAATAATTCTGGGCAAATGTGTCAGAGCTTTCACAAATTGGACCCACAACATCGTATTTTTTTTGAATGTTACTTTTTGTTTTAGGGGAATTTATTCGATCTATTTGGTGAGTGGCTTGATATAATGCAGGTCGTATGAGTTCAGTCATGCCAGCGTCTATGACAGCGAAAGTTTTTTTACTCCGTTCTTTTATAAACAATACTCTCGAAAGCAGACTACCCGATTGAGCAATGATAGACCGACCCAATTCAAAATGGATTTCTTGGTCTCTTCTCCGATTTAGATGAGTGTCGAATACATTAAAAAAAGCTTTAAAATTTGGTATAGGTTCATTGTCGGGTTCCTTATAGTTTACCCCGTAACCGCCGCCCATATTCAATACCTTAACGGTGAACCCGGCAGTTTCTATTTGCTCTACATATTTGTTTGCTTTTTTCGCCAATTCAATAAACGGTTCAAGGTGATTGATTTGTGAACCTATATGAAAATGTATTCCCAAAAATTCTATATATGATAAATTTGGTAGCGCCTTTATTACCAAGTGTAGTTCCTCGTCACTAATGCCAAATTTATTATCATTTAATCCAGTAGTAATGTACATATGGGTTTTAACAGGAATATTTGGATTTAATCGAAGTGCTACAGGGGCTTTAGTTTGTCTTTTTTTCGCTATCTCATTGATTACAGCTAATTCTTGAAGGGATTCAACATTAAAACAAAATATATCACTCTCTAAGCTTAAGGTAATTTCTTGATCTGATTTTCCAACGCCTGCAAATGCAATTTGATCCGGCCTAAAACCATTATCTAGAGCTTGCTGAATCTCTCCACCACTAACGCAGTCTGCACCTAAACCTGCCTCCTGTATTTTTTTTAGTATGTATGGCTCATGATTTGCTTTTAATGCAAAATGGACATGATATCCTTTGTCTATTCCATGCTTATGTACTTCTTTCAGTGTGGCATCCAACAAAGAGACATCATAATAATAGCAAGGGGTTGAATGACCGATTAGATGAGATGTTAAGACAGGAAGTGGCATAAAGTATGCTATATAATGAATGAATTAGAGTGCCATAAATACAATGATTATGTGAATATAGTACCAATAATGACGCATAAATTCTTAAGTATGAACTCATTTACTCTACTCAAGAAATATACACATATAGAGGAAAAAATATAGATTAAGCCTTATTATCATGATGGAATTTTATTTAAAAAATAAAAGCATTCTAAAGGTTTGCTAGCCGTACATCTAAGGCATAACCATATATACAGATTGCCTACACAGTCGCAAATATTTTAAAAATCTAAATGTACCAATCTACCGTAGCATTGAAAGATAAATTATTATTGGACGCTAATTGTCGAATTATTTTTTATTCTATATTAACAAAGCAATACCATGAGTATATTAAATAACTCTACTTTCATTGCCTGTCCGATAATTTTTTCACGTAAGAGTTGTCATATAAATAAAATGATTCATTATGGCTAAGAAAGAACTACTATCAAAAAAATTGACCTTATTCGATGTGTATGCTGTTAGCACGGGTGCTATGTTTAGCTCTGGCTTCTTTTTACTACCAGGTATTGCAGCAATGGAAACAGGTAATAGTGTGTATTTGAGTTATTTAGTCGCTGGATTCTTAATATTACCATCAATGCTTACCGTGGCAGAACTTTCAACAGCTATGCCAAGAGCAGGCGGAGCTTATTATTTTTTAGATCGTAGTCTGGGTCCATTAGTGGGTACAATTGGTGGCTTAGGCTCATGGATAGCTCTTATCTTTAAAAGCGCATTTGCATTAATTGGAATGGGCGCCTATCTGAGTCTATATATTGATGTCCCCATGTTACCTTTAGCACTTGTTTTAACCGTCGTTTTTGGGGTGTTAAATGTCTTCGGTGCAAAGGAAACAGCTTTTTTACAACGCCTCCTTGTATCGGCTTTAGTTTTAATTATGGGTTATTTCCTATTAGAAGGGGTTGAATACTTAACCGGTAATTCTCTACTACCAGAAATGCAAAAGGATAATTTTTTAACTAATGGATTAAGTGGTTTTGCTTCGACTGTGGGCTTAGTTTTTGTTTCTTATGCTGGGTTGACAAAAGTTGCGAGTATATCTGAAGAGGTGCAGAATCCAGATAAAGCAATCCCTTTAGGGATGACCTTATCATTATTAACGGCTAGCTTAGTCTATGTATTAGGTGTTTTTATAATGGTTAAAGTTCTGCCTGCATCAACATTATTTTCGAGTTTGACGCCCGTAACGGATGCTGGACAAGTAGTAATTACATGGATACCTCAATCAATTGGTATTCTATTAATTGTTGTGGCAGCTATTGCGGCATTTGCATCGACCGGGAATGCCGGTATTATGTCAGCCTCGAGATATCCTTTAGCCATGAGTAGAGATGGTCTTATGCCAACTATTTTTGGTAAAATTGGTCGTTTTGAAACACCTCATATTTCTGTTATCAGTACCACTTTTGTAATGATTTTGGTTCTTTTGCTCTTCGATGTAGAAGCAGTAGCTAAGTTGGCTAGTGCATTCCAATTGCTTCTATTTTTTCTACTTAATCTAGCAGTGGTAGTGATGCGAGAGAGTAAAATTGAAGCCTATAAACCAGGATTTAGTTCACCACTTTATCCTTGGTTACAAGTACTTGGTATGGTAATTTCTTTATTGTTGATTGCGCAAATGGGGTTTCTAGCTGTTGGTTTGACAGGAACTTTAATTATCATGTGTATTGCTTGGTATTTTTATTATGCCCAGGGAAAAGTTAAGAGACAAGGAGCTATCTATCACGTTCATGCTCGATTAGGTCAAATGCGCAATGAAGCATTAGAGCATGAATTGATGACGATAATCAATGAAAAGAACATGGATAGCTCAATGACTTATCAAGAGGTTATTGCACGCTCTGAGATCATAAGAGCTCTGTCCAAGGATCGAAATCTAGATGTATTATCGAAAAAAGCGGTACAAAGTCTAGAATATAGACTTCAAAAAGAGAATAATTTAGAAACGGGTTGGGCTTCTGCACTCACTGATATGGCGATACAAGCCACAAGATTGAAACAAGGGGTTTATTTCAAGTATGTCCAACTTGAAGGGTTACGCATGCCGGAAATGGTTGCGATTCAGTGCCAAGGTGGCTTAAAAATGCCAGCATTTGGGGAAGAAAAAATTCATGCCCTCATTTTTTTAGTAACCCCAGAAGAACAACCTCTGTTACATATGAGAATCATTGGCCATATGGCTGAATTGATTGAGGCAGAAGAATTTTTAGATCGCTGGGTCTCGGCGAAGAACGAAAGATCACTCAAAGAGGTACTCTTGAGTGATGAACGACTCATTCACATACGCTTAAGGAAAAATAACCAATCAAGTGTCTGGATAGATAAAGAAATTATGGAAATGGAGTTGCCGGGTGAATGCCTAGTTACTATTATTGAGCGAAAAAAAGAAATTATCATACCCAAAGGAAGGACCAAGATGCAGGAAGGTGATGTGTTATCAATTCTTGGATATCCGAACGATATTAAAGAACTGCGAGAATGGTTAGAACAGTAAGGATTGAAGCTAATGCAAAAGTCCAAAAATAAGCAGATGTTATGTGATGGACAGCTATTTTGCCCCTTTTTTATGAGCTAAGATAGTAGTTAGTACTTCTTTGGCACTAAGGTTTACTTCTTCACTTTTGACCATATTACGTAGAATTAATGTGCCATTAGTGAGCTCATTTTCACCTATTATGAGCGTGAAATGAGCTAGTTCGCGGTTTGCTTCCTTCATTTGGGCCTTCATCGATCTTCCTAAATAGTCCATGCTAGCTGATAAACCATGAGCTCGTAATTCCGGTAGAAAGCTTAATGCCCAATTCCGTGCCTCTTCTCCTAAACTCACAATATATAGATCAAGTATTGATTTCTCAGCTAAGGATATATTTAATTCTTCACAAGCAATAAGTAATCGTTCCATCCCGGCAGCAAAACCAACAGATGAAGTAGGTTTACCCCCAATTTCTTCTACAAGTAAATCATATCGACCACCACCAGCCAGTGCGTCTTGAGATCCTAAGTCAGGACTACTAAGTTCAAATGCCGTACGTGTGTAATAATCCATGCCGCGAACTAAATAAGGATCTATTTCAAAGGGTATATCAAGTAGTTGTAAACCACGTTTTACCTTTTCAAAATGTAGAGCAGAATCTTCATCTAAGTAATCATGGATGATAGGTGCTTTATCTATGAATTCTTGGTCTTCAAGTTCTTTAGAGTCTAGAATTCGCATAGGATTTTTATATAACCTTTGCTGTGATAGCTCACTGAGTTTAGAGCGATGAGGCTCTAAATAATCTCTAAGTACTTGTTTGTATCGTTCACGACTCTCAGGTCCCCCAACAGAATTAAGTTTGAGGGTAAAATTATTAATCCCAATACGTTGGTAAATACGAATCATGAAAGCAACGGTTTCAATATCTGCAACAGGATTAGCACTACCAATAATCTCTAAACCAAATTGATGAAACTGACGTTGCCTTCCCATTTGAGGTCGTTCAGCGCGAAACATTGGTCCTATATAGTAGAGTTTTTGAATACCTCCTCGCTGGTCTAGATGATGCTGTACAAACGAGCGTACAACTGGAGCAGTTAGTTCGGGCCGGAGTACGTAATGGGTATCACCTTTTTGGAAGGCAAATATCTCCTTGGTTACAATATCTGTGAGTTGACCAACCCCTCT